>JAPLJX010000460.1 GCA_026388375.1 Deltaproteobacteria bacterium | reverse complement strand
GCATCCCGGCCATACGATCTACCCCTATCTTTTGAGAGGACTTTCGATCACAGAAGGCAATGCTGTCTGGGCAACGGACATAAGTGTGCCGCAGCAAGCGGCGTGAGAGATGAGGGTATGGTCCCTCGCCGCCGGTTTGCAGGAACTGGCCGCAAACCACCGTAAGCGGCGTTGGTTAAGAGCCTCCGTCGTGAGCGTTACGGAAAAGGTGCAAAGGAATGCATCAGGTGTGGATCAAGAAGACGAACGCAAGTGAACCACTGCCCACGTGTCGAAAGTGTTCATACGGCGTCAGAACCGGGGAGGTTATGTTGCTCCGGGATAAGTCTGGAGGATTGCCTGCTGACTGTCCAGGCGGCGCCCGGCATAGAGGTGGCGTGAGCTTGATCCGGGCTCTCATGTTGAACTGCGGGAACCTGTCGCCGCGATGCATAAGAGAAAGGCACAAGCGGAGATCCCGCGAGGCTGATAGTATCGATGCGCGGCACAGGGGCGGACAAGTTCGTAGTAGTGAAGAAGCCTCTGTAATGGAGGTGGAGCGAAGGGACTTGGCCACTCGGCAAGGTTTCATAGGTCAACTGGAATTCAGGAGGAACCTTTGAGATCGGCAAAGCCTAACGACATTTCCAAGCATCTGGTGTGGGAAGCATACCGGAGCGTAAAAGCCAATGGAGGTGCGTCCGGTGTAGACAAGGAGACAATCGAGGCGTTTGAGGTTCGTTTGAAGGACAATCTGTATCGAGTATGGAACCGAATGGTATCGGGGAGTTACTTTCCTCCGCCGGTCAAGGCCGTACCGATTCCGAAGAAGGCTGGAGGAACGCGGATATTGGGCGTACCGACAGTTTCGGATCGGATCGCACAAACGGTGGTGAAAAAGATACTGGAACCGATCCTGGAGCCGGTTTTCGATCCGGATTCCTTCGGATATCGACCGGGAAAGTCGGCACACGACGCCATAGCCGTGACACGTCAGCGCTGCTGGCACTACGACTGGGTAGTCGAGTTTGATATCAAGGGCTTGTTTGATCATATTGATCACGGGCGTTTGATGAAGGCTCTGAGACATCACTGCACGATCAATTGGGTGTTGCTTTACGTGGAACGCTGGTTGAAAGCGCCGTTGCAACAAAGGGACGGTGAGCTTGTTCCACGGGATATGGGGACACCCCAGGGCGGGGTTATCAGTCCGTTATTGGCCAACCTGTTTTTGCATTATGCCTTTGATGGGTGGGTACGGCGGACGATGCCTGGCGTACCGTTTTGTCGCTATGCGGATGATGAGTTGCTTCATTGCAAGAGCAGGCGGCAAGCGGAGTGGGTGATGGCACAAATTACCCATCGTTTCAAGGAGTGCGGACTGGAGATCAATTCGGAGAAATCCCGAATTGTCTACTGCAAGGATAAGAATCGACAAGAGGAACATGAAGCCGTCAGTTTCGATTTTCTGGGCTTTACGTTTGGTCCTCGTCGGTGTGTATCCGAAAGTCATGGCGTCCACCCGAATTTCCTGCCGGCGATCAGCCGGGCATCGATGAAAGCCTTAAACCGGGAGATTCGCAGTTGGCATGTGCAGTTGAAGAACGACAAGACCCTCACGGATTTGTCGAACATGTTCAATGCGAAGCTGCGCGGTTGGTTTGGCTACGATGGTCGATTCTATCCATCTGGGCTCCGTCGAATCTGGCGGAACGTGAACGGGTATCTGGTTCGGTGGGTACGTCGCAAATACAAGCGCTTTTCAAGACACAAGAGGAGGGCGCGGCAGTATTTAAGGTGGCTTGCACAGACGAACCCGAAGCTTTTTGTGCACTGGGAACTTGGATGTTTTTCTTAAGGCTGAGTGGTAGGAGCCGGATGAGCCGAGAGGTTCACGTCCGGGTACATCCCCATGGCGAAAGGATTCTGCTATCTTGTGGCAATTATGGACTGGGCGAGCCGTAAGGTTCTTTCCTGGAGGCTCTCCAATACTCTGGATACCTCCTTCTGTATCGAGGCGCTTGAAGAGGCGATCTCCTGTTATGGGACACCCCAGATATTCAACACAGACCAGGGGAGTCAGTTTACCTCAATTGAAGGAAGCGGTATGAACCAAGGCGGCTCACCACTTATAACCCGCTCCCGGTTGTCTAAAGAACCCAGACCACCTCAGGCTGTGATCAATGCCACCATACTTCACCCGCTGGGTTCAATTGTGCTTTGACGGACATGGCTATTTAAAATTGTGTAGATTCTGCGCCTGTTTTTCAGATTTGTCAATATTCTTTGATGGATATATTTTACCTCTTTTCATCGATTATGCCAGAAGGGAGGGCGTGAAAAGGTATGCGAACAACTGTCTTTGCTTCCTCTTTTTTACCATACTCTATAATCTTTTTACTAATGAGATCTATTATTTTTTTTCTTGTAGCAATAGGAAAAAACTCTTCTGGCAAGACTTCTTTAACAATTTTGCTAAATTCTAGTAAGAAATTATCCCCATTTTGATCATATGCATATGCAATCGCTAAAGGAATTAATTCATCAAAATTGCTAATAAATTGTGTAAATATAAAAAACTTCGACCAATATGGAATATAACTGGGTGATATTATTGCCGCGATTAGTGTAGATTTTATACTTTCAACAAGGTTCTTCTCAGACAGAAACAAATCTCCACGTATGATCCATGCACCTTCGCATAGTGCATCATATGCAAAAGCTTTTTGAATGATTTTTTCATTTTCTAAAATAGTTTCGTCAAAATCAATTGACAATTTTCGTGCGAAGTGAGGTTGGCGGTTCTGATTAACTATACCTGTCATTTGAATTATATTATCAATTGCCCATTTTTTTAGTATCCATTGAGGTTCTGGTTTTTTTGTTAATCCTAAATATTCTTGAAATATTGTGGATGACTCTTTGTATTCGCCAGCAAACATTAGTGCATCGGCTCTAAGTGCTAAACAACGTTCAGACGCGCCAAGATCTAATGCTTTTTTGTAAAACTTTTCAGACCATCTGAATTTACCGTAAGTAAACAAAAGTCCACCTATTTCTTTATAGAAGTAATCCCTATTTTTATAATCATTATCACGCCTGTCCCGTTAACTGTTGAATAAATTTAGCTGGTTGCATAAACTGGGTTCCGGTTCTTGCTTGTAATTCCATTTCTAAATCATTTATGATATAATAGTCGCATATCCATGAGGAGGTGTGGCTATGGCGAGGAAGGCGAGAGGCAGAGATTTATTGGAGCAGGCCAAAGGGTGTTTATCGAAGGCCAAGACAGCAGAAGAGTTG
>JAPLJX010000417.1 GCA_026388375.1 Deltaproteobacteria bacterium | reverse complement strand
GGTTTGGGGTAGAGTTCAAAATGCTGCGTAAGGTGACTTATCAAGTTATTTTAATTATGGTTTGTGTTTTTCCTAAATATTGTTTTATTCCAACCTAAAAGCCGACCGAAAATTGTGAATAAATTTGCCAGAAATGATTTATTTAAATATTTACTCTATAAAAAATTTTACATAACTTATTTTACGTTTTTGAGAGTGCAGTCAAAAGCGACAGAAAAATTTTAGTTAAAGCCTTCCAAAGATATATACGGCTCGTATAAATAACGGAGTTTAGAATGTTAAGACTAAGTCTTCAAAATATATTTTCGCAAATTGAAATTGAATAAATTGAAAACAATAATAGTTGATGATGAACTTCATGGAAGGGAAAACCTTAAGAAGATCCTTGAAACTTATTGTCTTGAGATAGAAGTCCTTGGATGCGCGGATTCCGTTGTTAGCGCAAAGGAACTTGTTAAGATTCATGACCCTGATGTAGTGTTCCTCGATATTAATATGCCGGTACTTGATGGATTTGATTTCCTAAAAGAATATGATAATCGAAAATTTATGGTTGTATTTGTTAGCGCTCATGAAGAATTTGGAATCGATGCTGTAAAGGCTGGTGCAACTGATTATCTTCTTAAGCCGGTAAATATAAAAGAGCTTAAGCAAACAGTTAAAAAACTCTTGACGATTAATAATCAAAAGAGAAAAATTGAAACTGTTTATGAAACGGATAAATTAGTGCTTCCTGCAACTCATGGATTTAATATACTGGTTATTGATGACATAATCCGAATTGAAGCAGAAGGATGCTATACAAAAGTTATTGTTAAAGACGGAAAGAATACAATTATTTCCCGCACATTAAAAGATTTTGAGGAAACACTGCCGAAAGAAAAATTTTTCAGAATTCACAAATCGCATTTAATCAATTTGAAGTATATAAAAGAATATTCAAACATCAGCGGAAACTTTGTTACGATGACAGATGGAAGCAGGATTGAAATATCGCGCATGAAAGCTCCGGAATTTATTCAAAAAATCAAGACCGTGATAAATGCTGTTTGAATATGATGAAAAAAATTTTCATAACAATCATAATCATCTTTCTATACTATACTCATCTTTATCCGCAAACACCGGCTTATTATCACTACACATCAGCTGATGGACTGGCTTCCTCAACTGTATATGATATTATTCAGGATCGAGATGGATTTATCTGGTTTGCCACAATAAATGGAATGAGCAAGTTTGATGGAAAACGTTTCACTACATTCAGTACAAAAGACGGACTTAATTCAAATTCGATTATATCACTTGTAGAAGGTAAAAATGGTGTAATGTATATTGGTAATTATGAAAAAGGGATTAATGTTTTAAGAAATAGCCGGATCGAAAACTATTGCAATGTTATTAACGGAAAAAGTTTTGCTACCTCGTATTTATTGCTTGTCCCTTCAGGAAAAGATGAACAAAAATTATACGCCTACCGTACATTAGGAAATATTAATGTTATAAAAGAAAAAGT
>JAPLJX010000034.1 GCA_026388375.1 Deltaproteobacteria bacterium | reverse complement strand
CCAGGGGGCCGCGACAATGCTGCGGCCCATGCTTTCCTGCGTGTCATAGGCAAGGGTGCGCAGGATTACTTCGGCATAGATCGGGTTGGCCGGCTTGAGCGTCCGGTCCTCGCGTTTGAGAAGCCCCAAATCCAGCACATACTGGCACTCGTCGGACAACGTGCTCTCCACCGGTTCGGTGCCCAAAATCACCGGCTCGACAATCCGCCGCACGCGTGGTTCCTTGAGCCGCTCGAGCAGGCTGTCGATGTGCGTGTCCCGCCGGCACAGGAGTTCCTCGGCCGCCTCATCTATCAGTTCCGCCGTGACCGGTCGCGCGTAGTCGTTCTTCAGAAGTTTCTCGACGCATTCACGCGCCAGGGCATTCACCAACCACGGTTGGCCGCATGTCCAGTATGACGCGCGGTCGATCGCCTCTTCCTCGAAAACCTGCCCGGTTTCGGTCGTATGCTGCCGGTAGAGCGACGCGATCGACTGGGGCCTTGTAGTCGCGGATGTTGCGCATCCCGACCAGCGCCAGAGACACCGGAAACGGCGCCATGTCGCGGTTGACATAGCCGTCGCGCAACTGCCGCAGAAACGAGATCAAGGTCGGGCCGGACAGGCAGTCCGCCTCGTCAAACAGCACGACCAGAGGCTTGCCGGCGGCTTGGGCAAGCTGGCTGAGCAGACTGTTCACGGCCGTGGTGTAGGCGGCGA
This sequence comes from Deltaproteobacteria bacterium, assembly GCA_026388375.1. Lineage (GTDB taxonomy): Bacteria > Desulfobacterota > Syntrophia > Syntrophales > UBA5619 > UBA5619. Next base: position 2,005 of record JAPLJX010000034.1, on the reverse strand, counting down.
GATTCACGGTCGGCTGCGGCAGGTTTTTGAAGAACGGATGCCAAGTTAGACCGTATAAGACGGCGTTCACGACGGCCGGAATGCCCCTTTCGGCATCGGCGATGCCCTGCGCGGTCTCCAGCGAACAATAAAGCGCGACATGCGTGTCCTTGCCGGTCAGGTCCCGCGCCAACGCCTTGAGCAAGGTGGTCTTACCCGACTGCCGGGCGGCGTGAATCACAAAAAACTGCTTCGCAGCGATCAGTCCGAGTTGTGGCAACCGCGCCAGCGTGGGCACCATATAGTGATCTCCAGGGATACACGGCCCGGCTATGTTAAACATCTTTGGGATCATGGCTGCTAGCATACGTCTATACGGGGGGCGGAATCAAGGATTGATTTTCCCCGCATCGCAATTCTTGATGATGTTGATGATGATGATGGACGACGAACATGCAGTTCCAGCAGCACCTCGCTGGGGCAATCGATGGTGATGGAGGCCAGTGTTGGCACGCGTGAACCCTACTCGATTCCATCGATAAAGCAAGAAGAGATCGGAGGGGACAGGGATCAGGAGTCGGGAGTCGGGAGTCGGGAGTCGGCGGAGGGCGGAGGGCGGATGCGCTTTGGACTGCGGCGGAACCCGCCGCTTTTGGAGACTGAGGAGGTGGCTAGAGGAGCGGAGGCTCAGACGGACCGTTTTCGGTCCGCTCACCAAAAGCAGTGATGCGCCGTTGGCTTTCATACCTTCAGTCCAAAGCCACCGGCAGCCCCTCGGCTTTGGCAAGTCTCTTCTGATTCTCATCAAAACTCAGGAATTGCTTCAATTTCAGATGCATGGCGCTCGCCACATGTAAGATGTCCATGGGCCGATTGCCTGCGGACATCTATTCTTCCCCCACAAGTTCCGCCGCACGCATCGCCGCGACTTCCGCCGCAGTGAATTTCCGCCCCTTCCACACCTCCCGCCGTTGAGCGGCAAAATCCACCCTGCGGTCTCGGGTTGGCGGCTCAATGAGGGGTAATAGTCGCGCGTAGGGCTTGCCTCGCTTCAAAATCTCCACCGTCTCGCCATTGTCGAGCCAAGCGGACACTCGGCGAAAATGGTTGCGCAAATCAGCAGTCGTGACGGTGTTCATGGACATGAAAATGTATCATGAAAGGCCGATGTCAACCCAAATTCCAGGGGACGGGGGACAGGGGACGGCGGAGGGCGGATGCGCTTTGGACTGCGGCGGAACCCGCCGCTTTTGGAGACTGAGGAGGTGGCTGGAGGAACGGAGGCTCAGACGGACCGTTTTCGGTCCGCTCACCAAAAGCGGTGACGCGCCGTTGGCTTTGGACTGCGGCGAGCATCGCCGCTTTGAGAGACTGAAGAGGCAATTCCAGAAGCGTCCGAGCAGCCCATTCCTTCTCCAAAAGCGGTGATGCGCCGTTGGCTTTCACCGCAGTCCAAAGGCCTCCGTCCTTCGTCCTCTGTCCTCCGTTTTCCCTCTTCTCTTCACCATCCTTGTCGTCTTCAGGTGACCCCGCCGCGTTCCTACAGACCCACAAGATGAAGGGTCTTGCCTTCAAACCCGATGGTCCGCCAGGTCAACTTGGTGTCCCAGCTTACGGACGGATCCCGGTCGAAGACCGCCAGCCAGCCTTCCGTCAGGCCGAGCCGGTCGAGATAGCCGAACATCTGGTCATGTGCGGTGTCGGGGCGGTACTGCTCCTTCATCTTGAGTTCCAGCGCGTAGCGGTTCCCCTGCCAGCAAACCAGCAAGTCAAGCCGCTGGCGGCCCAGCGCGTATTCACGCACGATCTGACCGCCGCCGTTGATCACCCGTTGTAAAAACGCCTGAAGGATGATATGAGGCGCGGCCTCGCGGTAGTCGTAACGCGCCTGCCACATCTCGCTGTTCTCACGCCAGAACTGCTGGAAGGCCCGCAACATCCCGGTCATGTCGAGATGATCGCCAGCGATCCAGGGGGGCTGCTGGATCATACGCATCATCTGTTGCTGCGTGTTATAAGCGAGCGT
>JAPLJX010000454.1 GCA_026388375.1 Deltaproteobacteria bacterium | reverse complement strand
AGAAGGTATCATTACACCGGACAGACTTACCACAATCGGCTATGGCGAGGCAAACCCGGCAATGTACGAAGCAGCGCCTAAAGACCTTTACTCAAAAGCAGCAAAGGCAAACATGAGGGTTCTTTTTGAAATCATCGTGCGATAGGAGCACCGGGTTAAGTCCGAGTCCAAGACCAAAGAGACGATCACTGCCGGCTGGTATGGTAATACACCAGCCGGCAATGGGAGTGAGCAATCAGGACGGAGGATCAAATGTTGTGGACGATTGCTGTGGTACTGGTAGTTTTGTGGCTGCTGGGGTTGGTGACCGGCTACACGATGGGTAATTTTATTCACATTCTGCTGGTCATTGCCATCATCGTCGTGCTGGTCAGCGTCATTGGGGGGCGGAAACCGCTATGAAACTCTCATGACGGCCAGCCGTCACAAAGGGGGATGAAAATTGCGGGGCGACCCTATCCCTACCCTTACCCTCCCCTCGAAGGGGCGGGTAAGTTAGCCGCAATGATTTCATTAAGTTGAGGACGCATTTCAGATGAAAGAGAGGAATATCGTTATCCACTTTTCAGTGCTTCTTATGCTGATTGCCACCTTTGCCGCCTGTACATCGACACACACACGTGAAAGTGCAGGTGAATACGTTGACGATTCGGTCATCACGAACAAGGTAAAAGCTCTGCTTGGAGCAGATGATTTTTTCAAATCATTCGAGATCAGTGTCGAGTCTTTCAAAGGCACCGTCCAACTTAGCGGCTTCGTTAATTCTCAAAAGGCCGTCGATAAAGCGGGTGAAATCGTAAGGAGCGTCAAAGGGGTAAAATCCATAAAAATGATCTGATTGTGAAATAGGTGACCGCTATCCTTATCCCGGATGGAACATGGCGGCCGCCGTTGACCCGAATCCTGGATTTCTGAGAGACCCGTTCAAGAAAGGTAGGTAATGACCATGAATCAGAAGGCATCGGATCAGGGATGGCAGCAGCTTCAGACTCGCATAGAGGTCTTTTTGGACCAGGCTCTTAGGAGCGAGGTGGAGAGCATCGAAGACAGGCCGCGCCTTCTCTCCCAACTGCTGGTGATGCCGTACGAACGTCATCAGAACGAACTCCAGGAGTAAGATGGCAATAAGCGACAACTTCAGCCGAAAGGAGGGTGAACATGAATGAAGATATTCTGAAAGGAAAATGGCTGGAGATCAAGGGGAGGGTTAAAGAGAAGTGGGGCAAACTCACTGATGACGATCTTAGCGAGATCGAAGGAAAAGGCGAGAAACTTTTGGGGCTTTTACAGAAGAAATATGGATACATTAGGGACAAAGCCGAGCCGGAATATAAAGATAGTGCCGAATTGGCAGAAATTGTCAGCAGTATACGCAAAATAATGACAAAAAAGAAAGATATTATGGCAATAGCATTTATTGCTCGCTACGGGTGGCCTTTGTTAGCTAAGAACCAAGAAAGTCAAATAGTAGGAAAAGAGAAAAAACATAGGGACGATACTGATCGTTATTCTTATTCTCGTCTTAGTCGGCGCACTGCCCACCTGGCCTCACATTAGGAGCTGGGATACTATCCCAGCGGTGGACTTGGATTGATTCTTCTGATTTTGATCATCCTGCTGCTGATGGGGCGGATCTGAAGTGAGTTTGGTGCACGAGAAATCACTATGAATTTGCCTAACATAAGGAGAATCTTTTTGAAGACATCTCAATCTGCTCAAAACGTAACAACTGAGTCCGGATGAGTGAAAATCAGCAGCTAAGGGAGGCAATATTTTATGAAAATTATGAAGACCTTGTTTTTCCAGAGTTTAGTATTAACATCAGTATTAGCTAGTTTTAATGTCTACGCCGTTGACCAATCAATTTGTAATCCTGGTGCAAAAGTTGAACTTTATAACAACGGATCACTAAAAGTTTGCCAACTCAAAAATGATTACGATGCGAATAACATCCGATGTAAAAATGGTGGTCCTGTTAGTTTTTATGACAACGGCAACTTGGAATCTTGTGTGCTCTCTACGCCAGCTACCATAGCCGAGAATAAATGCAAGCAAGATGGTCTAATTTCTTTCTTCATCGATGGCAAGCTGAAATCATGCGTGAAACCAGACAATTGAAAAAGAGGATTGGGGAATTCGGGACAGCCACTAGTTATTTGAGATCTTGGTCGTCCGGGCATGGGGTCTGCGCCTTTTCATTGTCGTATAAACAATAAACAAGTTTTTATGAAAGGAGGGGGCGATGAAGAGAATCATTATGTTGGCAATGGTTTTGGTGATGATGCTTGTATCTATTGGAGGATGTTGGCCATGGTGGTATGAAGATGGCAGGGGTGGAGGAGGTGGCGGACACGACAGAGGTGGAAGTCATGACAGGGGTCAAAGACATGAAGAGCGACGTTAGGAAATAAAGGGAAATATCGCTACAACGCCGGTTACATGAGGTTAAATTGGTTTGGATAAAGGACGCTACAAAAAGAAAAGTTACTTTTTGGAACAATACTTTTGGCGTTGGCACTTGTACTTCCTTTTCCAACGATTCTGTGAGCAAGATTTAAGGCATGTTCATCCATTCGCAAAAGGAGATACAAATGATGAAAAATGGTAAGAGTATCATCGCTGTGTTGGCGATGATCGCCCTGATTGTGGGACTATCGGGCTGCCTGAAAGAAGGCCCGTTGGAGCGCGCCGGCAAGAAAGTCGATAAGGCAGTAGAAGACATCAAGAAATAGTAGCCTTGGCAAAAAGATAGGCCAGGATATAAGCCGCCGTGACACCGACCTGGGGGGGGGGGGGGGGGGGGGGGGGGGAGCGGCGCTATGTCCCCAGCCCCCCGTACACCGGATAGGAGCATCGGATTAGGGTCCGGCCTTCCTTCCTGTAACAAAGCATCTGTCAATTTTTACCGGCATACTTTGTTTCAAACAATATTCAATAAGCTCGGGATAGTCTGGCCGGAGACAAAAGACCCAATTAGACTGCCCACCTCCTTCAACGTATCCCTCAATATGTTGAGGTCCCGCCAGATACTAAGGCTAAACGAATCATTGCATGCATCTCTGATATTCTTTTATATGGTTCATCCGATTAAAGCGTACTTTGTTTCGTGAAGGGCCATAATTTTGAGTTTGAAGAATTCCATATCAACCGGATGAACCAAATTTCATATCATGGTCCAGCAACAGAACTGACTGAAATATTTTTTGAAAGCACCGGTCAGGAAATTCCTGATCTTTGACCGCAATGCAGGCAGGAATTGGGAACGTCGAATCTCATGAGGTTCGGACAATGATTCTCGGTATGGCAAAGGAACGCTTTCAACAAGGGGATTTCACGGGCAACGCGGATTTAAAAGACCGAGGATCGTCAGTTTTTCCGGGAAAACCGATTCAAGATCGGCTGCAGTCACGTGAATGCCCTCGATTGCCGAAGAAGAAATGACCTTTTTGATAAAAGCGCCCCGGAGGTTCTCCTCCCGGGGCGCTTTCTATTTCAGTCGTACGGTTTTCTTAGTAAAAATTCTTCCCGCAGAGCTTCTTGCTCAGGCCGATGAGGTCGGCCCATTTCATCGGGCCACCCTTGTCGGCAGGGAAACCGGTACCCCAGATCATCCCGACGTCGATCATCCGGACATCATCGACGATCTTCCGGTCGAGGATGTCTTTCCCCACCTGGACCATTGCGGTGAGGAGCCCTATCGGGATCTCCTCCTCGCTTCGCTCGCGGGCCGGGCGCTTTGCGATCAGCGGCAGCACCTCCGGATCGACGCTGCCGTCCTTCAGGAAGAACCCCTTCCCCGATTTCTTCAGTCCGAGGCGCCCCGCCTCGACCACGTTCTTCACCGTCTCCTGCTTGATCCCCATTCCGACAAAGATCTTGTAGGGAATGTCGATTCCCACCTCATCGGTGAGCCGGATCGGGCCCACGGGCATCCCGAAGCGGGTCATCGCCCGGTCCACCTTTTCGATCGGATTCCCCTCTTCGATGTATTGCATCGCATTGACGAGGTAGGGAAAGAGCATCGCATTGACGACGAAGCCTGCGTTGTCCCGGCAGACGATGGGCCGCTTCCGGATCAGACCGGCAAAATTGAGAAGGTTGTCGATCGTCTCCTGGGCGGTCTGCTCGCCCCGGATCACCTCCACGAGTTGCATCAGCCAGACGGGCGAAAAGAAGTGGATCCCGCCGAAACGCGCCGGTTTCGCCACGAAGGGGGCCATCGAGGTGATCGGGATGGAAGAGGTGTTGCTCGCGATGATGCAATCCTCCCGGACCACCTTGCTGAGTTCCCCGTACACCTGTTTCTTCACGCCGATCTCCTCGAAGACCGCCTCGATGACGATGTCCGCCTCCCGGAAGGCGTCGATGTAGTCCGACGTGACTGTGAGACGGGACATAATCGCATCCACGGGCTCCTTCAGCCGTTTCTTCTCGGCCATCCCATCCAGGATCTTCCGGACGAAGGCCTTTCCCGGCTCCAGGACCTCGGGGATATCCTTGACGAGGACAGGGAGCTGCGTGTTGCGGAGGATGTCGATGATGATCCCCCGGCCCATCGTCCCGAAGCCCAGGACGGCCATCCTCTTCAGTGGTTTGGGGATGAACCCTTTGGTCATCATCGTCTGCGGCTTGTCCGTCATCCCCTTGATGAAGAAGGTGTTGATGCTCCCCTTGGCCTCCTTCGAGAGGACGACCTCGATGAAGTTCTTCTTTTCGATCTCTATCCCCTCCGCAAGCGACACCTTCAGCCCTTCGTGCATCGATTTCAGGGCCAGCATCGGCCCCGGGATCTCTCGGCCCTTTGTCGCCTTGAGGATCCCGGCCTTCGCCATCTCGGCGACGGCGTCGATCTGGGAGAAATCCTGGGCGGGCCGCTTCAGGTTCGCCGTTCCCGCGATGACCTCTTCGAGGAGCACCCTCGCCGACGCAAGCAGGTCGCCTTCCGCGGGAATAAGCCGGTCCACGATACCCAGCTCATAAGCCTTGGCGGCCGGTAGCATCGTCCCCTTCAGGATCAGTTCGAAGGCGCCGTAGCCGATCAAACGGGGCAGACGCTGCGTCCCCCCGCCACCGGGAAAGAGGCCGACGTTGCACTCCGGCAGGCCGATGAGGGTGTTCTTCCCCTCCTTCGCGATCCGGGCCGTACAGGCGAGCGAGAATTCCAGACCTCCGCCGAGGCAGTGGCCGTGGATCGCCGCAACCGAGGGAAACCCAAGGGCGACAAGACGGGCGAAGGAGCCGTGGAAGAGATTCAGCATCTTGCGCACCTCCTCTGCGCTTTCGATCTGGGAGATCAGCTTCAGATTGGCGCCGGCGAGAAAGTTCTCCGGCTTCCCCGAGATGAAGATGATCCCGCGGATCCCCTTGGCGATCTCCAGTTCCTGCATGACCCGGTCGAAGCCGCTGAAGGCGTCCTCGGTCCAGGTGTTCATCGTCTCGCCGACCACGTCGAACGTGATC
>JAPLJX010000052.1 GCA_026388375.1 Deltaproteobacteria bacterium | reverse complement strand
GAGAAAGCTCACGGAAATGGGTGCGGAAATCGCCATCCACGACCCCTATGTGAAACACTGGTGGGAACTGGAGAAGCAGGAATCCTATCCTGCCCCTGGCCATTCCTGGTCGCGCTTCTTCCGGAATCAGGAGAAACTCAAAGACAGCAAGGTGGAAAATGATCTGAGCGCCACCCTCAAGGGCGTCGATGCCATCGTCCTCGCCGTCCGCCACGAGGCCTACATGACCCTCGATCCCGATGAAGTCATCAAAATGACCGGCCGCCCCGTCGCTGTCATCGACTGCTTCGGCATCCTCGACGACGAAAAGATCAAACGCTACTTCGAACTCGGCTGCGAGGTGAAGGGCCTCGGCCGGGGGCATGTAAAGAGGATCAAAGATCAGGTAAATGCAGGAAAATCCCATTCCTGACCCGCATTTATCCCAAAGGAGGTGTCGCCGTGCAGACGGAAATATTATCGAATGAACAGTACCGGGATTTCTCCAAGAATCTAATCAAGGCAGTTGAAGGCCGCTGTCGGATTATGCCGATCAATTCGTTGAAAAAATCGGGATATACACTAAACCAGCCGATTTACATCTCAATTGAAACGGTTGAAGACACCGTCATTGCCTCCCTGGATGACATTGAAGCCTTTGCCTACGCCGACACCGAATTTGAGGCCATCAATGGCCTGTGTGATGAGATCGTTACGCTCTATGAAGATCTAAGGGCAAATCGGAACAATTTTGGAATCTTACCTGAAAAATGGCTAAGCTATCTTGACTCCGTGATAACGATCCATGAAAAAAGTTGATATCGAAAGAATATTCAATTGCGCTAAAAAACAAGACTTGACCACCAAAATACTTAAGACCCACCGTCTGAAAGGAAGGCAGATATGAACATCACGTGTCTCATTAAAAAAGAAGGTAGTCAGTATGCGTCATTGTGCGTGGAACTGGATGTGGCTTCCTGCGGCAAAAGCAAGATGGACGCCCTCGCCGGTTTGAAACGTGCGATTGAGACATATATTGAATACATGGTTTCCGAAGGCCGTCAGAAAGATATCTATCGACCTGTTCCCATGGATGAATTGAAGGGATTCCTTTTCCCGGAGGATGAATCATCGGAAAAGACGTTTCGCGCCATTCCTCTGAATTATCAGTATGCTTAGAAATCTCACGAGCCGGGATGTGGCGTGGATACTGAATCAAATTGGCATTGTACTCAAAAGGCGAGGCGGGGTGCGGACCGCCTCGTGCCCGATTGCATTCGCGCCCTGAGCGGACATCAGCCCATCGGCATCCGCAATCCCCATGCCGTCCGGCCCTGGCAGCACGTCTTGGAACCCCTCGGCGGTTACCTGCTGCTCGGCGCCGCTCTGTGGCAAGATCCTCAAAAATATTCCGGCGCCTGGAACTTCGGCCCCGATGATGGCAGCCACCTAACGGTCGCCGAAATGGCCGACAGGCTGATAAAATACTGGGGCGATGGTTCATGGGAAGACCTCTCCGACCACAAGGCCCCTCATGAGGCAAAATTACTGAAGCTGTGTTGCGACAAGGCCCACGCCCACGCTGGTCTCAACTGGCACAGCGTCCTCACAATCGACGAATGTTTGCAGATGACAGCGGATTGGTATAGGGAATTTTACTCAGGCCCCCAGATAAAAGACATGCATCAATTCTGCGTTGCGCAGGCCTAAAGGAAGGGGGTCAGTGTCTTTACGCGTAGGTAAATCATGGAAGAGGATAATCTGGAAATCCTGCTGGAAGACATTCGCGGGAAATTTGATCTGGTCTTAGAGGGGCATTCTGTCCTGAACAAGCGCATTGATGATCTTGATCATAAATTAGATGATCGGTTTGATCTGATGTGCTTCAAAATGCAAACGGGGCATGAAAGTCTCAACGGCAAAATCGACGGCGTAGAAACCAGCCTCAGCCAGAGGATTGACAACTTAGAAACCAGTCTCAGCGGCAAGATCGATGCGGTGGCCGCCGATCTTGCCGCCCATCGCCGGGATACGGAGGCGCATCCAGCACTTTACAAGGTCAAAGAAGGCAACTAATCATGACAACCCCTGAAGCCATCCGCACCCAAATCCTTAACCTCGTCAAAGAGTACCATACGGCGAAGTTTGCACCCAAAGTCTTCGATCCCGACAAGGATCTGGTCCATTACGCTGGGCGGGTATTCGATGCGGAAGAGATCGTGAATCTTGTCGATGCCGGTCTGGACTTTTACCTGACCGCCAACCGCTATGCCGAGCGCTTCGAATCAGAGTTCGCCGAATATCTCGGATTATCCAATGCGATGCTCGTGAATTCCGGTTCTTCCGCCAATCTGGTGGCCTTGACGACCCTGACCTCGCCGAAGCTCAAGGCTCGCTGCCTCAAACCCGGCGATGAGGTCATTACCACCGCCTGCGGTTTCCCCACGACGCTCAATCCCATTTTACAAAACCAACTGGTTCCCGTTTTTGTCGATGTGAACCTCGGAGACTATACTGCCATCCCCGAAAGACTCGCCGCAGCCCGCTCCGGAAACTCGATCAATTCATCGCCAGGCGCAAAGAGAATTTCCGGAAAATCACCCGGATTCTGAAACCCTGCGAAGACCGCCTCATCCTTCCCAAGGCCATGGAGAATTCCGATCCCTCCTGGTTCGGCTATGTCATCACGGTGAAAGATCAGGCCGGTTTTACCCGCAACGACCTGACCACATTTTTGGAGGCGAACCGTATCGAGACCAGAAACCTCTTCAGCGGCAATCTCCTGTGTCATCCCGCATATCAGAACATCCCTCATCGCATTTCGGGGGACCTGACGAACACGAATCTCATCATGAACAACACCTTCTTCATCGGTGTTTATCCCGGAATCGATGACAAGCGATTGAATCATATCAAGGCCGTGTTCGATCGCTTCATGGCTGGAGAGCGTGTATCGTAACCGAGGGAAATAGGTATATGACCCTGATAAAAAAGAGAAAATGCCCCGAATGTGGGGGAGGGATGGAAGCGAAATTAATTAACCTGAACTACAAAAAACGAGATATTGAGATGGAAGTTGAGGTTATAGGCATTCCAGCCAATGTTTGCACGAGGTGTTTTTACAGGATTATCCCTGGAAAAGTGGCAAAGTATATTGACGCCTTGGTTGACCCGATCTTCGAATCAGAAAATCGTTGCATAGAAAAGGTTTTACCGTCACCCCACATTGGCATTCAATTCCCATTCATCAACAGAGAGGTTTATGCCGATCATTGAAAGTGGATGCCTGGGATTAGTACGTCAAAATTCGCCCCACAGCGGGAAAGGGAGTATAAAATGAATACAGTAAGACAAGAAGAATACATGGGAGAGGTTCTAAACGATGGCCATCTTTCCTTACCGGAGGGGGTTCGGCAAAGGCTGAGTCTAAGGCCTTTATCAGTCGTGAAAGTGGTAATAACCCCCATGCC
>JAPLJX010000433.1 GCA_026388375.1 Deltaproteobacteria bacterium | reverse complement strand
CGCCTCACCGTGGAGGTTCCCGAGAAGCGGCGCCCCGTCCAGGATTACCTCAAGGGGCAGGGGCGCTTCCGCCATCTCACGCCCGACCAGATCCAGGTCATCCAGGAGCGTGTCGACATCGAGTGGGAGACTCTGATGATCAAGGTGGAACACTCCAGATCGAAGGAATCGCTCAGGGCCCGGCGGAGCCGGTGACCCGCGACCATACCATTGAAGACGAGGTAAAAAGAGAATGGAAGAGAAGGTTAAGGAAATCGTTCAGCGATACAGCGGGGACAAGAGTTACCTGGTTCCCATCCTCCAGGACGTCCAGAAGGAGTTCAACTACCTTCCCAAGGACGCCCTGTTTTCGGTGAGCGCCCACCTCAGCGTGCCTATCAGCCGCGTCTACGAGGTGGTGACGTTCTACAAGGCGTTCAGCCTGAAGCCCAAGGGGCGCAACCAGCTCAGCCTCTGCATGGGGACGGCGTGTCACGTCCGGGGCGCCGAGCTGATCGCAAGCAACGTCTCGGATATCCTGGGCATCAAGGAGGGCGACACGACGGCCGACCTCGAATTCTCCTTCGAGACGGTCGGTTGTCTCGGGGCGTGCGCTCTGGGGCCCGTTCTCGTGGTGAACGGGGAGTATCACGGCCATATGAACATCGCCAAATCGACAAAGATTCTCAAGAAACTGGGGAAGAAGGTAGCGACTGATGATGAGCAAGATTAAATCCTTCGATGAATTGAAAAGCGTACAGGAGAGGCTCAAGGCCGGCCGCGACCCGAAGAAGCCCTGCATTACGGTGTGCGTCGGGACCGGTTGCCTGGCCTATGGAACCCAGAAACTGGTGGACAACTTCCGCGAGGAACTCGCCAAGCGGAATCTTGCCGACAAGATCGATTTCCGCACCACCGGCTGCCACGGGTTCTGCGAACGGGGCCCGATGGTCGTCATCTCCCCGGAGAAGGTGTTCTACCAGCAGGTCGGGCTTGCGGACGCCGGGGAGATCATCGACAAGACCGTCCTGAAGGGCGAGATCATCGACCGGCTCCTCTACATCGATCCCGCCACCGGCGTGAAGGTGGTCCACGAGGACGACGTCCCGTTTTACAAAAAACAGACCCGGCTCGTCTTCGGCCTCAACAGCAAGGTCGATCCGGAGAGCCTGGACGACTACCTCGCCATCGGCGGCTACAGCGCCCTGGGCAAGGCCCTCACGGGGGGCGATCCCAAGTACATCATCTGCAACGCCGACGAAGGCGATCCCGGCGCCTACATGGACCGCAGCCTCCTGGAGGGGAACCCCCATCTGGTCCTCGAAGGGATGATCATCGGCGCCTTCGCGATCGGCTCCAGCCAGGGCTACATCTATGCCCGGAACGAATACCCGCTCGCGATAAAAAACATCACCCTGGCAATCAAGCAGGCCCGTGCGGCGGGGCTCCTCGGTGAGAACATCCTGGGGTCGGGTTTTTCGTTCGACCTGAAGATCAACCGGGGCGGCGGCGCGTTCGTCTGCGGCGAGTCCTCGGCCCTCTTCGCCTCCCTGGAGGGGCGGGCCGGCGAACCCCGCGCGAAGTACATCCACGCGACCGACAAGGGGCTCTATGACAAGCCCACGAACCTCAACAACGTCGAGACATGGGCGAATGTTCCGTTCATCATCGAGCGGGGCGCCGACTGGTACGCCTCGATCGGGACCGCGGGGAGCAAGGGGACGAAGATCTTCTCCCTGGTCGGCAAGATCAACAACACCGGCCTCGTCGAGGTCCCCATGGGAACGACGCTGAGGACTATCGTCTTCGACATCGGCGGCGGGATCCCGGGCGGGAAGAAGTTCAAGGCGATCCAGACGGGCGGACCGTCAGGCGGCTGCATCCCCGAGAAGTATCTCGACATGGGCGTCGATTTCGACGAACTGACCAAGATTGGCTCGATGATGGGCTCCGGCGGCATGATCGTGATGGACGAGAACAACTGCATGGTGGATGTGGCCAAGTACTTCACGAACTTCCTGGTCAGCGAATCGTGCGGCAAGTGTGTTCCTTGCCGGGAGGGAGTCCGGCGCATGCGGGACATCCTGCTCGATATCACCGAGGGCAGAGGCCGGGAGGGGGACGTGGAACTCCTCGAGAAGATGGCCACGGCCATCATCGACGGTTCCCTTTGCGCCCTGGGCAGCAGTGCCCCGAACCCCGTTCTCAGCACGATCCGTTACTTCCGTGACGAGTACGAGGCGCATATCAAGGGGAAACGCTGTCCGGCCGGGGTATGCAAGGCGCTGATCACCTACAGCATCGATCCCGAGAAGTGCACCGGCTGCACCCTCTGCGCGAAGGTCTGCCCGACGAAGGCGGCCACAGGCGTGAAGAAGGAGGTCCACACGATCGATCCGGCAAAGTGTACAAGGTGCGGCGCGTGCAGGGAGAGCTGTAAATTTGATTCCATCATCGTGAGGTAAGGTAGAGAAAATGGTAAATCTGACGATAGACAACAAGAAGATCGAAGCGGAGGCGGGGCAGACCATCCTGGAGGTCGCCCGGGAGAACGGCATCGTCATTCCGACCCTGTGCTCCAACGAAGCGCTCGAACCCTCGGGGGCGTGCCGGATGTGCGTCGTTGAGGTCAAGCACGGGAAAAGAACGCGTATAGTCACGTCCTGCCTCTACCCCGTTGCCGAGGGACTGACCGTCGAAACGAAGAGCGAGCGGGTCCTGGCCGCGCGCCGCCTCGTCCTCCAGCTCCTCCTGGCTCGCTGTCCCGAATCGCAGCAGCTCAAGGAAATGGCGGCCGAGATGGGCATCTTGGCCGAGCCCCGGTTCACGCCGGACAAGGACGGCTCGAAGTGCATCCTCTGCCGGATGTGTGTGCGGACCTGCGAGAAGGTGGTCGGGGTCAGCGCGATCGGCTTCTCCTACCGGGGCACGGACAAGAAGGTCTGCACGCCGTTCCAGGAGGAATCGGCGACCTGTATCGGCTGCGGCGCGTGCGCCTACATCTGCCCCACGGGGCATATCGAGATGGAGACCACCGAGACCGGCGACAGCCGGACAATCTGGGGTCGGACATTCAAGATGGCAACCTGCAAGGTGTGCGGCCGTTACTTCGCGCCCGAAGATCAGTTGAAGTACATCAGCCGGACGGCCGATGTACCGTTGGAGAATCTGGCGGTCTGCATCAGCTGCCGCTAAAATACGGGAAATACGGGGACAGTATACTTAATTCTCGCAGAATTAAGTATACT
>JAPLJX010000430.1 GCA_026388375.1 Deltaproteobacteria bacterium | reverse complement strand
TCAAGAGTGTTCCTCCGGGGATCACGCGGTTTCTGGCATCGACAATGGGAGTATCACAGAAAAAACTTACCGGCCTGCTGGAGGAGTGCGTAAAAGCGGCGGCATGAAGAGGAATCACCAGGGACCGGGGCGGGTGTCGGGTGTCCCGGTCCCTATCGGAAAGGAAAATGAAATGAATGAAGCTGAAAGACGACCACTAACCGATGGCTATGCACGTCAAACACTTCTGCAAAGACTTCGGAAGATGGGTGTTAAAAAAGACGACATCACGCCTGAAATGATAGAATTGGAAAGGGCTAAGCTGGAAGGGGTGAGAACTCTCCGGGAATATAAAAAACGGACAAAAGACTTTAAAGGCGCCGCAGTATGATGTAAACTGCGAACATCGTTTGATATGAGGCCATAGGGCGGATCACCCGAAAAGCCGGAAAATCCCGCCGGCCTGGGCCTCATTACTTCTGGGAAGATTGCGAGGGATGGCGATGGGAGAGTGGTATTATGGATGGGAACTCATACAAACAAAGGGATGGACACCGACCAAGCTATTGAACAATATCAAGAACGGATTACCGGCGTATGACGAAGAAATCGACCGGCAAATCTTCGATCTTGATACCCGGCCGCGACACAAGAAAACCATTGAAGAAATAGAGAGAGAAGAAGATACAAAGCGTAAAAAGGCTGAAAAATGGGCAGGTCCGTGCATGCCTCTCCCCAAGACCATCATCGAAGGAATCCATAAAAACCAAACAGGCATACCTATTATTCCGCCTGGCCATAAAGCAATGAGCTTTACCCTGCCGACCGGCAAGACCGAAGCCCTCAAGCTGTTTGACAAGATCAAAATGTTTCGCTTTAAGCATCAGGACATTATCGACTATGAGCAAAGCCACGGGCGATATCCTACGGATCCCGGATCTCAACACGATACGGCACCGGCGCCGGCTACGCCGACACCAGAGCAAACAGACCCCGAAGCCGTTATCCGCAATCTGCAAATTGCTTATGAATCTGATACTGAAATCAGCGTAAAAGTTGGAACCAAGAAGCAGAAAACCTACTCATCCACCGATATGGGATTTGCTCGAGAAGATACAAAAGCATGGCGCGCTCTCATTCAAATTCTGAAATCACCGGATCATTCATACCATGTTGGCGTAGCATATGGAGAAGGAAAGAAACGAAATCCGACATATGATAATAATCGTGCTATCCTTCGCGAAATCAGCAAAAAAATCGTATCGTCTTTCAATAAGACTAATACACCGCCATTGCCGGATAACTTTCAGATATTTGAGCGGAATAAAGCTGAACGTTCCGGCACGTATGGGCCGAAGTTTGCTATTCCTATTTTAAGCATCGGCGATGTTGATTATAATGACCTTTCGCGAGATACGCTGATTGCAGACATTGAAGAGCTATCTTCGCGCAGGGCTGTGTTAGACAGCCGTGGTGGGGAGGATTCCGAAAAGGAATTATGCCGGATCATAGCAGAATTAGAGGGAAAAGTCATAATTGCCGTGAATAAGAAGTGGCTTGGCCAGAACCGGGCGAAAAGCTACCTGAACCCACCGACAGCCGATTAACGCTACCATCTCTTTACCCCGCCGCTTGGATATCTCCAACATGAACCGTTGGAGATTTGCGAAATAATTTCAAAAATAATTTACTCAATAAAATAAAAAGCATATCCACCATTCACCCCGTTTTCTCCAACGTCTTTTCTCCTCAAACTTGGATATCTCCAACTATCACCATGAAGGAATCAGGATGACGCAATAAGGCGCACCCTGAAAAAAAAGCCTTCATCCAAAGGAGGTAAATCATGGAAGAGGAAAAAAGAAATATCGAGGTGTTCCTTGCCGACATCGAACGAATCCTACCGCCTATCCTTTTTCGGAACTGGCCAAAGTGGAAGGATGTTTTGCCGATGTCACCGCGATCCGTCGCAAATGACGATTGCTTGGGCGTCGGGCCCACCGAGCGCGTGTACTGCGGCAGAAACGCCGGATATTCGCGCGCTTCATTCATGGACTATTTGCGGAAGAAATCCAGGTTGGCATAGGTGAGACCATGAATAAACTCACGCTATTCGACGCGAAGATTTGGGAACAATTTGTCAAGCCGGGTGAAGTCATGGAGGCGCGGTTCATCAAGGTAAAAGGACGTTTCACCGAAAGCGGCTACTTCGACGATCACCAGGCTTTCTGCAAGGGTGTCAAGCAAGCGGATGCTGTTGCTCACGGAGGCGCATACTTCACGCTTCAGGTTATCGACCCGCGACTTCTCGGTCGCGCTTTCAATCGCATCAAGCAAACCGATCTTACAACATCCGATGCAAACGTACTGGCCTATCGCTGGCTGCCTGTTGATATCGACCCGGTTCGACCTGCGGGCATTGCGGCATCGGACGCGGAACTTCAAGCAGCGCTTCCTTCACCTGCGGGACATCGTAGCAGATCACGTTACAAAAGAACTCGGATTCTCTGAGCCGATCCGGGCCATGAGCGGAAACGGCGGGCATCTTCTTTTCCGCCTGCCTGATTTGCCTGTCACCGACCAGAACAAGGCGATGGTCCGGGACATCCTCGCCGGTCTGGCGCAACGTTTCGACCAGGCGGATGTAAAGATCGACACGACCGTTTTTAACCCGGCGCGCATCTGGAAACTTTACGGAACAAAGGCGCGAAAGGGTGACGAGGTGCCCGCTGGGCCCCGCCGCGAAGCCAGACCTTACCGGATGTCCTTTATCGAGAGCTTGGGAGATAATTCATGAACCCGACGCCGGAAGAAATTTTCAGACAAGCAGCGCAGCTTTTTGCAAAACCACCATCGGAACAAACTCCGCCAGACCATGCACGTCAGACAGGAAGTCGGGTAGATGTCGCCAAATACCTGAGCCATTACGGGATTCAGTTCACGGTTAAACAAAATGGGACAGGAACACTGTATTGCCTCGAAACCTGCCTCTTCGATCCTTCCCACGTCCGGGAATCTTCAATCATTCAGGGAGCCGACGGAGTGCTGCGCTATCAGTGCTTTCACAATTCCTGCAAAGAGCACACCTGGAAAGAAGCGCGGGAACTGATAAGCGGTGCTGATTCATTGGCGCCGTTCATTGAGGGCCAAGAAGTCTCTGAACCGGATATCCCAATGCGGGACACAACAGAGCCATGCTTGAAAGATGCCGCTGTCCCTGGACGCGATCCCCTGAATTTCCCTGACATCATGGCCGGGGCTGCTGGTGATTTTGCCAGAGTCTACTCCTCATATATGGAGCCGCCACCGCACTTTTTCTTCATGGCCTACCTTGCTTGCCTGGGAAATATCGCGGCTGGCCGGCTGGCATTGAGAAGCGAGCTATCGACGGAGCCACGACTATATCTTCTCATTCTGGGAGAGAGTGCCGACGATCGGAAATCAACGGCCATCAGCAAAACGGTTTCCTTTTTCCGTGAGGCCATGTCTGACTTCCCCGTCTGCTTCGGAATTGGCAGTGCGGAGGGGTTACAGAAGAAACTTGAGGAAGGTAATCGCCTACTGCTTTGCTTTGATGAATTTCGAGCATTCACCAGTAAATGCAAGATAGATGGATCGGTGCTAATGCCTTGCGTCACAACGCTTTTCGAGTCCCGGCATTACGAATCTCACACGGCGAAAAAGTCAGTTAAAATCACCGATTCCTCTCTGTCTATTATAGCAGCATCGACCATTGACACTTACGAGCAGATTTTTGATGAGCATTTCTTGAGCATTGGTTTCCCGAACAGGGTTTTTCTTTGTCCCGGTAAAGGGCAGCGCCGGTTTTCGCTTCCCGAGAAGATACCAGCCATTAACAGGCAAGTCCTATTTTCCCAGATCGGTTTACTTCTTAAGCATATTGAAAAGACGGTTGAATTGGACATCACACCTGATGCCCGTCTCCTTTACCACGATTGGTATATGGCTCTGCCGCAATCGCTTCATACAAAACGCCTCGACACCTACGCTATGAGATTCATGCCACTCCTTGCCGTCAACGAACTGAAAGACGTCGTTGACGTGGAAATCGTTCGAAAGGTCATCGCCCTTTGTAACTGGCAGCATGAAGCCCGTCGCCGATACGACCCGATTGATGCCGATTCTCAAATGGCGAGGACGGAAGAGAAAATACGCCGCATATTATTATCGGGTGCGAAAACTAAGCGGGACATTGGGCGGGCTGCCCATGTTGAGAGGATAGGAACGTGGATGTTTGATACAGCAGTGGCCAACTTATCGAAAGCAGAGCAGATTGTGCTGGATAAGCGATCAAAGTTTTATCGGCTGATTTGAAAACTGTCACCAGTTTTGTCCCCATTTTGTGGGGACACTTAAGAGGATGATATGATTAAGGATAACGCTATTGTCCCCAAAACAATGAGAGAGGGAGAGATATTTTTTGTATTATTTGCTCTCCCCCCCCCTATGGTAAAACAAAAAAATGCTCTTTTCCCCTTTAACTACATTTACTTAAGTGTCCCCATGAAAGTGGGGACAAACATGGGGACAGATCAAAACGAGGAATTGACCATGCGGCTAACCATATCGAACCATGTCGACATCGATGAAGCGCCGGAAAGCCTTCTGCAAAAAATTCAATCCACCTTCACACTTAAGAATCCGGCTTATGACGCCGCCGACAAGATGGGCCGATGGACCGGCAACCTTGACGAATATCTTCGGTTCTATTCAGCACGAGGCGGAACCGTGACGATCCCGCGCGGCGCAATGGGCCTGCTTCTTTTCTTCTGCAAGGAAATGGGTATCCGGTATGAGATAGCGGACAGGCGCCGCACCCTGCAGGAAATGGATTTCACCTTTGCCGGTATCCTCAAGCCGTATCAGCAGAGCGCCGTCAAGAACATCTTAAGCCGGGACTTCGGCGTATTGCAGGCACCCACGGGCAGCGGTAAAACCATCATGGCGCTGGCGATCATTGCAGCACGAAAACAACCTGCCTTGATAATCATTCATAGTGTCGAACTCCTGAATCAGTGGATTGAACGGATAGAAACGTTCTTGAACATTCAACGGGCGGAGATCGGTCAGATCGGCGACGGCAAGATGCAGATCCGCGAGAAGATCACGGTTGGAATCGTCAACAGCGTCTATCCCATTGCCCCTACCCTACTCCGTCACCACTTCGGGCAGATCATCGTTGACGAATGCCACCGGGCACCGGCGCGGACCTTCACCGAGGCCGTCAGTTCCTTTGATTGCCAGTTCATGCTTGGATTGAGCGCAACACCCTTCCGGCGCGATGGGCTGACGAAACTGATTGAATGGCACTTAGGGCGGAAGGTAGAGATAAAACCGGAAACCCTTACAGACAGGGACATTATCAAAGACGTTCAGATCATCACCAGAAAAACGGATTTCGTATCCGACCGCGACGCATCGGAATCATATTCAAAGGTACTATCCGAACTCACTGAGGATGAGAGCCGGAACCGTCTTATCGTCGGCGACATCGTTAAGGAAGCATCCAATGGCGGCGGCGTATGCCTGGCGCTATCAGACCGGAAAGACCATTGCGAAACCATAAAGGCCATGCTGCATGATTCAGGCATAGGGGCGGATGTTCTGACGGGGGAAGTATCGAACGGGGAGAGAAAAGCCATTGTGGAACGTCTGAGCGCCGGAAAGGTCCGGGTGCTGATTGCCACGGGCCAGTTGATCGGGGAAGGATTTGACGCGAAGTCATTGCAGACATTGTTTCTGGTGACGCCGATAAAGTTTGACGGACGGTTGACTCAATACCTGGGGCGCGTCCTACGTCCGGCGCCGGGTAAAGATCACGCCACGATTTATGATTACGTTGACGGAAATGTCGGCGTCCTGGCAGCATCGGCAAGGGCACGGGCGAAGGTTTATCGGCAGATTAAGGGAACTTAACCACTTAACACCCCTTAACCGGGGCGTGAGTTAACCAAAGGAGGAAGATCAATATGGGAAAGATCAATCAGGATGAACTTCAAGCAATGTTGAAAGACGGAAAGTCCCAGGCTGAATGTTCACGGCACTTTGGCGTATCGGAAGCCGCCGTCTGTAAGGCTGTCAAACGCCTGAAGGCTGCGGTTATGCCGGCAAGCATGGAAGCGCTCACCGACAAGCAACGGGCCTTTACCTTGAATCTGGCATCCGGGATGAACGCGACGGAATCCGCCATGCAGGCCTATGATTGCACATCCCGCGAAGCGGCGAAGGTCCTGGGCTGTCGTATGGCAAAAGAGCCGGACATCGCAACGGCGCTGGCAGACATCATGGCACAAGAGGGCATCCCATTACGACGACGGATCAAAAGAGTAAGGGACTTGATCGAGAGCGCCGACCTTTCGGCGGCAAGCCGTGGTTTGGATATGTCCTTCAAGCTGGATGGGGCTTACGCTGCGGAGAAGATCCAGGTCCAAGTGGATCACGTTCAGCTTAAGGTCGATTTGAATAAGGCAATCGAGGCGCTACGAAAAGAGCAAGGTCTGGAACCGGGCGCGAAGATAATAGACATCCCGAGTGCATTGGCAACACCACAACAGACAGGAGGAATGAAATGAGGTTTGACATCGAAGGGGCAAGAAAAGCGGGATACTCCGAAAGCGAGATTGCGGATTATATGGGATCTCAAAACAACTTTGACATTGGGGGGGCAAGGCGGAGCGGATACGCGGATAGTGAGATCATCACCCATTTATCCGGCCCCGCTACCCCCCCGCAGCCCGAAATGCCATGGTATCAAAACACCGCGATAGGCGTAGGTAAGGGATTGACGGACATCGGAACGGGTGCCTTGCAGCGTGTCCTTGAGGGTGGAGAGGCGATCCGCTCTGGCCTTGGTATGGAGAGCAATCAGCCGAACATCGACCGCCTGAAGGCCATTACAGCGGAAAACAGGCAAGCGTTTGCCCCGCTGAAAGATCAATCCACGGCGGCAAACATCGGTGAGTTTGTCGGGCAAGCAGCCCCAACGGTTATGATCCCCGGTGGCGTGGCCGGTGGTGCGCTCAGGCGGGCGGGGACGTCGGCTCTTTCGGGCGCGGCAACGGGACTGATTCAGCCGACAACGGGTGAAGAAAGTCCGGTGCAAAATGCCGCTGTGGGCGGTGCGTTTGGCGCGGGTGCATCCGGCGTTTTATCCGGCGTCGGTAAGGTTGGCAATGCCCTCTTTGACAGACTCCCCCCGAACTTAAGAGAGGCCCTTGCGAAGCGTTACAAAATCCGAACCACGTTGGGAGAGGCGACAGATAATCCTATCACCCAAACCGCCGAAACATGGCTTGAGAAAACCCCCGTTATCGGCTTGAGGGGATTCAGAGAGAAGCAAAGGGCAGAGGCGGACATGGCCGCTCATTCCCTGTTAGCTCATTACGTTTCTGACCCCGCCGCTATTGACGCCATGAAGGCAAACCGGGTCTTTGCCGGTTCCCTGTATGAAACGCTAAAGGGGGAAGTGGCCGGGATCGGGGATCAGAACATTCCCCCAAACCAGACACGGCAAGCGGCCATTGAGGTATTGGACCGCTATCCGGATCTGTTTAAGAAGTTTCAAGACACGAAACGCGAAAGGCTTCTGAAAAACATCATATCCGACACAACGGACCCAACCCAAACCGTCAAGACCAGTGGCGGAAACTATCTATCACCCGATGAATGGACAACGGCAACAACCCCGGCAACCATGACCTTCAAGGACGCATGGATGTTGCGGGATAGCATCGGGGAAATGATCGGGCAGGCAAAAAAGACGCTTGCCGGCGGGGGTATTGACAAAACGCAGTTGGGGGAAATTTCCCGACTATATGCCGCTGTGAACAACGATCTTGACGCCTGGGGCGCTTCCGTTGGCCGCGGGGATGTCCGGACAATGATCAACGAGGCAAACGAGGCTTATAAACACTACGTCGTCAAATATGACATCCTTCAAAGGGCCTATGACAAGGCCACGGTTCTCACGGGAGAGGGTGACAAATTCAGCCCACAGAAGTTTTCCACGGCCCTATACAAGACCCTGGACACAGACAAAGCCTATCATCGTTTTTCCCCTACCGAAGTGGACGAACTGACCGGGATCGCAAACATCATGGGTGTTGTGAAAAGGGCGGGACAGTTCAAGGAGAATCCGGCCACGGGAAATAGATACGGGCTCCCGGTTGTTGCGGCGGCAAGTGGGGCGGTAGGAACCATGAAGATGCTCCCCTATGTCGCCGTTGTCAGAGTGCTAACAGGAACGGAAGCCGGAAAGAAACTCGCATTGGCCGCGTCCAAGATCGAACCCGACAACCCGAACATGAAGGTGATCATGAAGATGGTTTACAACCAACTTCCAAAACTCGCGGCAACGGGGGCAACCGCAGACTAAAGGGCGGCCCGACAGATTAACCATAAATCAATCGAAAAGAGGAGGAATGAAAATGGGTTTCTTAAATAATTTAGGACAAGCAATGGGCGGAATAGGGCAGGGGTTGAATCAGGGGGCTGATAACTTCGCAAAGATATTCATGGCGAGGAAACAGCAGCAGCAGGAAGACGCTCGATTGAAGGCAACGACGGATTACCAAAACGTCCACTTAAAACTTCTGCAGGACGCGGCGCAGAGAGAAGAAACTCAAGGCTTGCGCGAGCGGATGGCCGTTCAGCCCATGCCGGAATATCCCACAGGACCGGGCATAATGGGTGCGGTAGAGGCATATCCCGAAGAACCTAAGCCCATGACCGACGCGGACATGATCAGGGGAGCGTTCAAGGCTAACCCGTCAAAGTTTGCAGCCCCAATGGCTACCCTTGCAACGAAAGAAAACGCGATCAATCCGGTTGTGGCCAAACTCATTGAGGCGGCACAAAACGGAACGATCAACGATCAAGGGAAGGCAGTCCTTAAAATGGCGGGTTACGATATGTTTTCCCCCAAACCCGGCCCCCTTACCACGGGGATCGGTCCGGACGGAAAGCCCACAAGGGTTGTTGATGCTCCAGGGGTGACTCCCTATGAGAAACCAGCAACCCCAAACCTCAGTAATTCCCATGAGGACAAATACGACGAAACAACCGGGATCACCTTCCGCCGCTTATTTAACTACGATCCCGTGAACGGAACTCGGTCCGGACATAGCGATTGGGCTCCGATTAAGCAGGAAAAACAACCCGTCGACCCGTCAACGAAGCTCGATTATGAGGCCGGGCGGACCCTACTCCGAACCCTTCCAAAGCTCAAGGAGGATGCAACGGTAGCGGCGCAGAGCGTCAAGACCATGCAAGACATGATCGGCCTTGTGGAGGCAGGATCAGCGGGAGCAATCGGACGGCTCAAGGGGGTTTTGGCTCCATACGCTGAGGCATTGGGTTACAATTCAAAGTCGCTTTCAGACGCCCAAACCTATCAGCTTTTGGCCAAGACCATTAGCGGATCAATGCGAATGGCGATCGTCGGCCCCGGCCAAGTCTCAAACTATGAGACGCAGCTTTTGCAGAGCATATCAGGCGGCGGAACCACGGCCACGGCAGCATCAAAGGCTTTGCTTCAGCACTACGCGGACCAGGCAAGGGCAAAAGTGGATGCGTACAACCGGGACCGGGATCAGCTCGCGGAAGTATCACCACAGGGCAGCAAGATGTTTCCCCGGTTGATTATCCCTGCTGGTGCTGCACCGGGGAATCAAGGCGGCAGACCCCCGCTTGATTCTTTCAAGAGGTAGGGGCCCGGAAAGGCTTAACCGCCAAAATCGTTTTCGTAAAGAAAGGTGGAAGTAAGGGTAAGTTTGGAAAAGAGTCTTGGGTGGTGCCGGGTCGGGGGGTGGGGGTGGGGTGGGGGTATGGTCCCCTAAGCATGCTACGGCTTACGAGGATGGGCCAGGATAGGCGATCATTGCCGGGGATGATGTCAATGTCACGGACGGCAGGGAAGGACGGCACAAAGAATGACCAGGCAACAGAACATCCGGCAACACGCGAACAGACCGGGATCCCCGGCACCCTTTCAAGAACCCTGGGAGAAATACCAGGGCTTTTGGGTGGCAGTAAAAAGAATAATGGGGACAGAGTGGGGACAGAATGGTCGACAACGAAAAAAGGGATTAGCCGTCAATCGGAAAATCCCTTTTAATTTCTATTGGCTGGGAGACGTGGATTCGAACCACGATTCACGGAGTCAGAGTCCGTTGTCCTACCATTGAACGATCCCCCAGCAGACGCGTGATCCCCCTTACCACAAGGGGAATCGATTATCAACAGGAAAAATTTCGTCGACGGAGAGGAAAAATGTAGACAAGATCGGACCATTTCAGATAGATAGAAATGGTTTCCCCGCTAAGATGGTGGATCGAAAGAGGAGGGAATCCGGGAGGCGTAACGTACTTTCATCTCCCAAAAGAACGATCGTAAAATCATGTAAAGGAAGGGACTTTTATGCCGAAGATGACTGAAAAATCAGACCTGGAGGGGCTGACCCTGCTCGGCCGGGGAGAAAAGCCGGCGAAGAGACTGGAGACCTTTCCAAACCACCACCCGGACCGGGATTATGTCGTTACGCTCCGCACCGAAGAATTCACCTGCGTCTGCCCGGCGACGGGGCAGCCCGATTTTGCCCGTCTGACCCTTCAATACATTCCCGACCGGAAGATCCTGGAGTCCAAATCGCTCAAACTTTACATCTGGTCTTTCCGGAACCAAGGGGTCTTCCATGAACATGTGGCCAACGCGATCCTGGATGACCTGGTCAAGGCGCTGGCTCCCCGTTGGTGCAAGGTCACCGCGGATTTTGCGGTGCGGGGGGGGGTATCCATTTCCGTCGAAGCGGAACACGGGAAGAGAAATGG
The DNA here is from genome assembly GCA_026388375.1 of Deltaproteobacteria bacterium. Lineage (GTDB taxonomy): Bacteria > Desulfobacterota > Syntrophia > Syntrophales > UBA5619 > UBA5619. Next base: position 3,369 of record JAPLJX010000430.1, on the reverse strand, counting down.
CTGAACAGCGCTGGTCCCCTCCTGACCTATCTAACCGTGACTTTCCTGAAGCGCGCGGATGCATACGCTCGGGATAGTCCGACCGGAGACAAAAGAACCCCATTAGACTGTCCACTTCCCTTCAAAGTATCCCTCAATATATTGAGGTTCCACAAAATATTGAGGCCAAACGAATCATTTCATACTTTTCTGCTGTCCTCTCCGATTAGTCTAATCTCTTGTTATTAAAGGACGATTCCAAACATCTGATTTTCTTTCGCTTGTTGGCAAGCCACTTGCAGTTATGATTTATATGACCTTGGTCATCATACGAATGGAGGTTCTTTCTGAGAAGCGCATGGAGTTGTCACAGACGATTGCTTCACTGTCCGGTTCCATAAAGGATGGAGAAGGGATGCCGGCCCAGCAATCAAATCGAAATCCTAAAGGAGGAATACCATGAAATCGAGCATTAGGGAGAAGGCGGAAGGAACGTTTCACGAAGTGAAGGGTAAGGTCAAGGAGGTCGCCGGGAAACTCAGCGATAATCCTGAGTTGGAGGCCGAAGGCACCCGTGAAAAGATGGCCGGCAAAGTTCAGGAAAAGATCGGCCAGCTCAAGAAGGTTTTGGGGAAATAGTGAGAGCGGCGGATCATGCACCGGCGTGTCCTTGGGCTCCCGGCTGCGGTTGTATGATACATCACAACCAGGACTCCGAAAGGCATGAGGTCTTCGGAGTAAAAAACTTCAAAAAATAACAGCAAAAAGAAAGGAAGAAAAACATGGGTACGATACTGATCGTTATTTTGATACTCGTCCTCGTCGGCGCACTGCCCACCTGGCCTCACAGTAAAAGCTGGGGATACTATCCCAGCGGTGGACTTGGATTGGTTCTTCTGATTGTGATCATCCTGCTGCTGATGGGGCGGATCTGAGGTGAGTTTAGTGTGTAGCGCTTCGAGGTATTCCGGAGGGCGAGGAACCTTCTCAAAGAGCCCTATGAAAGGATGTTCCACACCGTTTTCCACCCGGTGGGGATCGAGGAGATTTAATCGACGATCGGATGATCGTGCTCCAGAGGAGGATCGATGAGGGGATATCGCTCGCAGTAGGTGATTGGGCTTATCTTTGCTGGAATAAAGCATCCCCGCAGCAAGCTGCGGGGTATTAAAAGCTCATGTTATATGTAAAAGAGCCGATGCAAGCTTCGGGGTATTAACCCGAAAAGGAATAAGGGAAGGAAGGAGAATTTAATTCTTTGTACTGTGATTAAGGGAGAACGCCCTATGGCAGAGTCGCTCAAGCCGCCTTATCTACAAAGGGACAAAACGCTAGGTAACTATCAGGTTTGGATAGTCGATGGCGCATACGTCCGCGGGCACCTCGATGAGGAGTTCACGAATTTCGGCCAACACTACAGGTATCCGTACATACCTGAGAAGGAATTCTGGATCGACAAGGAAGCCGAGCACGATGAGCGCCGCTTCTTTATCGACCACTTGCTCGTAGAGCATGACCTCATGGCAAAAGGCGCATCATATTGCGATGCGCTCACGCAGGCCGACCGGGTTGAGCGTAAGGAAAGGCGGCGAGCCGGCGACGTCCGCAAGGTAACGCATCAAGGGAAGGAGCTGCCTGATGCCAGCGCAGTGCACGAGCGCCTATGGAAGAAGCTGGAGAATGGTGTAAGTGTATGGATTGTGAATGGCCGGCTGGTGCGAAGCGCGTTCGACATTGACTTCACGGAAGGTGGTCATGACCACGTTTATGAATTCGTTCCCAAGGGTGAGGTCTGGATCGACGATGCCATTGAGGAGCAGGAAAGGGGGTTTGTGCTGCTGCACGAGTTGCACGAACGGAATCTCATGGCAGAAGGGTTGCCCTACAGCAAAGCGCACGCCGAGTCCAGCCGCCTGGAATTCCGGTGCCGCCACCATCCTGATGAACTGCATGATGCACTAACGGCCGAAGGCTGGGCATGATTTCGAACGGTCTAAACAGCAATAGGGTATAACCCACTGATTTTTGTTTCATCCGTTAAGTCGTCTTCAGCATTCCGAATACCCTGCACCCGTATTTTCTTTGAGTAGTTCTAGTGGTAATGAATGGCCAAAATCTCCTTAATATCCAAGCATATTGCCCCCCATCACTGTCCCACCACTACGGCAGCGGAAAGAAGACATCCCGCTGATGGTCCAAGCCTTCATAGAGCGGTGTTCTAGGAAATTGGGCAAACAGATCACGTCGATCCAGAAGGAGACGATGAAGGCGCTTCAGGATTATCCGTGGCCCGGGAACGTCCGGGATCTGGAAAGCATCATTGAACGGGCCGTGATCTTGTGCCCCGGCCCGGTTTTGCAATTGGCAGATAAACTGGAGATTTCATCCCCCCACTTTCATCCGCCGTGAGGACCTTGGAAGAGACGGAGCGAAACCAAATTATTAAGATCCTTTCTGAAACCCGATGGCGCATTGAGGGAAAGGACGGGCCGCAGCGATCCTGGGCATCCACCCGAGTACGTTAAGAGCAAGGGCTGCATAAGCTCGGGATAGTCCGCCCGAAGACAAAAGGACCCCATTAGACTGCCCACCTCCCTTCAAAGTATCCCTCAATATATTGAGGTACCACCAACTATTGAGGCCAAACGAATCATTTCATACTTTTCTGCTATCCTCTCCTGTTAGTTTAATCTCTTGTTATGAAAGGATGAATCAAAACTTCTGATTTTTCCCGGTTGTTGGCAAGCCATTTGCAGTTCCTGTTTTTATGATCATGGTCATCTCACCCAAAAGCGAGTTCTTATCATTGACTGTATGATCACTGCCGGCTGGTATGGTGATGCAATAACCGGCAGTGGGAATGGGCAATCAGAAAGGAGGATCACATGCTGTGGACGATATCTGTCGTACTAATAATTTTGTGGATTCTGGGGCTGGGTACCGGCTTTACGATGGGTTCGCTCATCCACATTCTCTCTATAGCCGCGGTTGCCTTGCTGTTGGTCAGTCTTAGTCAGGAGGTTATGATCAACCGGAAGCTGAGACATGTATTGCGCAGTCGCGGCCCAAAACAAGATAAAACACGGAGGCACGAGCGGTTAACGGACCAGCCGATACCGTCACGGATTATGCCCTGAGATACCGAATGGATGCTATTGTCATTACCACCCACATTGATACCGGGCTGAAAAATCCGACCCGGGATAGCGAATCGAATTCCATAGGAAAATTCTCCTGACGGCACCTTAATCATTGTGCTGGTCAGAGTCATTCATGGACAAAAAAATATTGTAGCGATTTGGACCCTTGCCGGAGAAGGTGTAGGTGTTTGGAAAGGAGGATGAACATGAATGAAGATATTCTGAAAGGAAAATGGCTGGAGATCCAGGG
>JAPLJX010000204.1 GCA_026388375.1 Deltaproteobacteria bacterium | reverse complement strand
GTATAGACGGCTTGCCCGCGCAGGTCAAGCTTGCAGAAGACTTCTTAAAAAACCAGCGCCTCGCAGAGGCGGGATCCGAAGAGTTCCTTGGGGCGATTGAAGTAGCCGATCTCCAGCCAGGGACACTCGCGCCGGAGCGCCCTGAGCACTGTCCGAATCCCCACGCACCTTCCCCGGGCCGGCGGCACGGTTCGGAGATAGAGCTCCGGGTCGATGCTGAGATTGCGCATCTGGATCATGTCCGGGCGCGCTTGCCGGATCAAGGCCAGGAGGGCGTCGAGCTCCTCTTCCCGGTCGGTCACCCCGGGGAAGACGAGATAGTTGAGGGTGGTGTAGACGCCCGATTCCTTGGCGAGGCGGATAGAGGCCCGCACGTCCTCCCAGCGATAAGAGCGGGGGAGATAGTACGCGGTATAGGTGGGGTCGAGGGCGCTGTTCAGGCTGATCCGGATGCTGTCCAGGCCGGCCTTCGCGATCTGCTCGACGCGGCGCGGGAGGCTGCCGTTGGTGTTGCAGTTGATCGTGCCGCGGTCGGTGACCTGCCGGATGCGGCCGATCGCCTCCGCGATGACGTCCGCTAGGAGAAGCGGCTCGCCCTCGCAGCCCTGACCGAAGCTGGCGATGGCCTCGGGGACGGCCGAAAGAAACGGCAGGGCCACCTCCACGACGTGGTCGGCCGTGGGGGTGTAGCGAATCCGCTCGTGCGACGAGGCGCACGCCGCGGACGGTTGCCAGGAGAGGCAGCCGACGCAGGCGGAGTTGCAGCTATTGGCGATGGGGAGCGGCGCCTCCCAGCGGCCCAGGAAGAGGTTCTTGGCGGCCAGACAATGGTACTCGGTGGCGCAGCGGGCCAGTTGGCTGAGGATCGGGTTGTCCCGGTGTCCTTTGAGCCGCGCCCGGATGCGCGGCAAGAGTTGGCGATCGTCGTAATGCTGGGCCTCCGAATGCTCCATGGGGTCGGTCCGGACAGCGGCAGCGGCAAATGCCTCGCCGTCCCAGCCGACGGCGGTGTAAGACCAGAGCGGCAGCCACGGCTGCGGGCTAGGGTACGCGGCGGCTGGGAGCAAGGTTCTGGTATAGCCTGGCGGGAGAAAGGCGGCCACGGTACTGCAGGAGAAACGGCGTCCGCCGATCTGCGCACGCGGCACCATCCGATAAGCGCCCCGCCGAGGGTCCCAGGCCACCGGGTGGCTCCCCGGCATCGTGAAGAGCTTGGAGCCCTCGGGGATCCGGAGCAAATCCTCGGGGGGGACCGGCACCACGTCGGGACCCGATCGGCCGGCCATCCCGAGGAAGGGGTGGTCGAGGATCTGCCCCTCGCTATCGGCGACGAGCAGGTGTGGACTGGATGTCATTTCGATGGTCCTCCGCCGATCACGAGGCGGGCAATTCCCCGATCTGCACGGTGACGGTGCGTCGCTCTTTTTCCCGGAGAATGATCAGCTCGACGCTCTTGCCGATATCGACGTCGGCGATCAGACGCTGCAACTCTCGCGGGTCCTTGATCGGTTTCCCATCCACGCTCAGGAGCGCGTCGCCCACCTTGATGCCGGCGGCCTCGGCAGGGCTCTTTGGCATCACCTGGTTCACCAGGACCCCTTCGCCGGATGTGCCGAAGCTCTTGGCGAGCTCCGCTGTGATCGGCTGAACGCCGACGCCCAGCCACCCCCGGGTGACCTTGCCCTTCTTGACCAGATCCGTGATGATCTTGCGGGCCATGTTGATCGGAATGGCGAAGCCGATGCCCTGGCCGGAGGCGACGATGGCCGTGTTGATGCCGATGACCTCTCCCCGGATGTTCAGCAACGGGCCCCCGCTGTTCCCTGGAT
>JAPLJX010000327.1 GCA_026388375.1 Deltaproteobacteria bacterium | reverse complement strand
TTTCTCGATCAGCCGCTGAGCCTTTCGGAAATCTTTCGTTGCCAGGATCTGCCCGGCGGAAAGTTCCATGCTCTCGGCGACGGCCTTTGCCTTGCGCTTGACCTCGTCGATGAGCCTCTCCTGAATGGAGCGCGCCTGGAAAAAACCGAAGCCGGCGAAGACGACGGAGATGATGATCAAAATCGGCAAACTGAAAAGCAGGACTCTTTTCATTTTACACACTTCCTTTTTCAGCGGTGGACTTCGGTGGGTTCATGGAACGGATATTCGTCTTTACCCCCGACTCGCCAGACTGCTATTCCAAGGAGTTGACTATGACTGCATTGTGTCCGTCTGCCGGAAGAAACTAAAAAAACGGGCAAAGTCAATTCTTGATTTGTCCTATTTCTTGATAAGAACTTCAAGCCCTGTGACACATGCGTTGGCGACACCGGAGCTGGCCTCTTTTTGCCCAGGCATTTTGTCCCACCCACCCTTTTCAATGAATTCGGATCGTTTATAGCTTTCGATTGCCTCAAATTCTTTGAGCTTTTCTTGACTATTCGGTTCCTTCATGTATTGGGCGACGCAGATCGCCGCCTGACTCGCCAGGACCGCTTCACCATTCATCTTCTGGTTGGTGCCGCCGGTTACCCAGCCACCCCACGCAAACCCGATGATCATCGCGACAACGGCCCCGCAAACGAGACCCCCAGCTCCATACTTCACCATAACTTCCAGCTCTGCTTTCATCGATCATACCTCTCAAAATGCGGTTGTTTCGGTAACTTCCCTTTATCTCTTACCCTTTTGACAATCTAAGGGTTAAGATTCTCGGAAATATGATTTAAGTTCAATATAGACCATCATTGAGTCGAGTAGACCAGTTTCTCCCGATGCTACAGCAGGATATCGACTGTCGTTCTTACCAGCGGGAATCCTGCAAGCCCCGCTTTCCGGCGGGACCTGCAGGGTTTATCTTTACAAAACACGTCAGGATAAAAAGCGCACAACGGGCAAAGTCAATTTTTCGGCGGCGGGAAAATGACGAAATGAGCCCTTCTGTTTTTCGCCCAGGCTGCCTCATCATGTCCCTTGTCCAAAGGCATCTCCTTGCCGTAGCTGATCGTCTTGATTCTTTCCTTCTCGATGCCCAGGTCCACAAGGTACTTCGCCGCTTCAGCCGCCCGCTTATCGCCAAGTGCAAGGTTGTATTCCACGGTGCCGCGCTCGTCGGCGTGCCCTTCCACCACGAGTTTGTATTCCCTGTACTTCAGATAAGCCGGGGCGCCCGCTTTCAGGATCGCCTGGGCCTCCGGTTTCAGATTGTACTTATCGAAATCAAAGTTGACATCCGGGATCTGCAGTTCCTTTAGAATCGCAGCAGCCTTCGCCGCCGCATCCCGCTTGGCCTTATCGGCCGCATCCTTCGCCGCCGCATCTTTCGCCGCCTGATCCCGCAGGGTCTGATCCCGTAAGGCCTGGTCCCGCAGGGCCCTTTCCCTGGCCGCCTGGTCTTCGGTCGCTGCCTTTGCCGGGGTCTGGGAAACCGGTTTCTGCTCCCGGGTCATCACCGCTCCTTCCTTCAAGGTTGCCTTCTTCGCACATCCGGTCAGGAATGTGACGGAAAGACACATGACAAAAGCGACCAGCCCAACCCATACCCAATTTCTCTTCATCTTCATTCTCCTTTCCAATTCAATTCAGTAATGTTTCTCCGACCTGCCCCCTTCATGAGTTTCCTCCTTTTCCCTTTGGCTTGTTCATTTCCATGGAAAGCATCGGTTTGGGGGGTATTTCCTGCACGCCGAAGATTTTGACCAAATGGCCAATGCCCTCGTCGATCTCCACAAGGTCATTTAAATCTATGCCCTCCAATCTTGCCCCCAATAAACCCTGGACGACCTCGGGCACCGATTGAACGAGACCCTTGCCGCCCTGAGTTAATTCAAGCCAGACGACGCGGCGATCATCCTTCGATCGCTTTCTTGAAACAAGATCGCGCGCTTCGAGCCTGTCGACGATCCCCAGAACGGTTGTCGGGTGGAGATACATGCGCCTGGCAATATCCGAGATATTGATGGGCCCATGTTCATGTATCACCCGTATGGCCCAAATCTGCGGACCTGTCAGACCGGTTTCCTGCTTGACCCTTTGCGATTGTTCGTTCAAGATCTGGAAGACCCTTCTTATGTTATCCATAATATTGGATATTACTTCATGTTTATTTTGCATGTCTTCTCCCGATGAAGTTTCATTGACAGACACAGGCGCCTATGATAGATGGGATGCCAATGATTGGCATGTAACATAGTTTCAGACTTGAATCAAGAGGAAATAACCGTGATGAAAAGACGTTCCGGCACACATTTCCTCAAAGAGGTTTCATGAAAAAAGTCCCTATGAAAGCAGCTCTCTTGATTACCGCTTTTTTTGCCTTCATGGGCAATTTCAGTTTAATCACCAAAACAGAAGAGGCTCCCCCGGTTCAAAAGCAGGAGTTCCGCGAGATTAGCGGCAAGATCAAAAAAGGCGAAACGCTCTTTGACATCTTCAAAAAATACAAGCTTGATATCAGCGAGTTGTACAAGATTCGTGAGGCTTCTGCGAATATCCACAGGCTGCGAGAGCTGCATCCGGGTCGTTCCTACAAGATTGTCCTCGACAAGAATGAGCAGATTGATTCCTTCATCTATTGGATGGACGACGACTGCTTTCTGAACATCAATCGCACGGGCAAGGGATACTGCGCCGAAAAAGTCCCCATCCATTATGAAAAAAGAATACTCCATATCGGGGGTACGATTCAGGACAATCTTATCGCTTCGATGGAAGAGGGCAATGAGAATCTACTCTTGGCCCTTCATCTCTCCGACATATTTGCATGGGACATCGACTTTACGACCGACCTGAGGAACAATGATTCGTTCAAAATCGTTATCGAAGGAATGTATCTGGACGGCAGGTTCAAAAAATATGGGGGCATCCTTGCCTCCGAGTTCATCAACAACGGCGACGTCTATCGGGCCTACGCATTCAGGCAGAACGAGAAAATCGATTATTATGATGAAACCGGAAAATCCCTCAGGAAGAGCTTCTTGAAATCGCCGTTGAGTTTCAGGCGCATCAGCTCAGGCTTTTCCAGGGGGAGATATCATCCGATCCTGAAAATCCGTCGCCCTCACCAGGGCATCGATTATGCGGCGGCAACGGGAACACCGGTTTCAGCAGCAGGTGATGGAGCAGTTCTTTTTGCCGGTCGCAGGGGGCAATACGGAAAACTGATCATCCTCAGGCATCGAAACGGTTATAAGACCTATTACGGACATTTATCGAAGATCGACAAAGGTGTGAGGAGCGGTGTGCAGATAGATCAGGGCAGGGTCATCGGATATGTCGGCGCGACCGGGCTTGCCACGGGTTCCCACCTGCATTACGAAATGAGGATCGCTGACAGGCCGGTCAATCCGATGTCGCTGAAGATTCCGCGCGGCGCAGCGATATCTGAAACGATGCTGGTCGCTTTCCGGCAATTCACGGATCGGATGAATTCGGAACTCGCTTCAGTCAAACCATCAAACCCTATCGCCCTGGGTAATGCGACAACGCGGGGAAACCGAAAAGAGGGATAGGCCTATCCGGTCTCATTGGCTGGCCGGTAGAATCAGTCCCTGATCAACCGGCCAGCCGCAAAGTTTTTATTCCCGGCGGTACCGCCTCAGGAGTTCCAGGTTTTTAGTTCCATCGAACTGAAATTCTGAGATTGGAAGGATCGCACACTTGCCTTTAGAATATCTATGGTTGATTCCCCTGGGCTTTGTCATCGGGGCCTACGGCACGCTCATCGGCGCCGGGGGCGGCTTTGTACTTGTGCCCATCCTGCTCCTGCTGTATCCCCAGGCGACGACGGAAACCATTACCGGCATCTCGTTGGCGGTTGTCTTCTTCAATGCCCTTTCCGGCTCCGTCGCCTACGCCCGCATGAAACGGATCGAGTACCGCTCCGGCCTGCTCTTCTCCGCGGCGACGATACCGGGGGCCATCCTGGGAGCCCTTGCCACGCCCTACATGCCCCGACGTCTCTTTGACGGCATCTTCGGCCTCTTGCTGATTGCCGTTTCAGTCTTTCTGGTTATCAAGCCCGGAGGCCGGGAGGAAGCGGCGCAGCCCTGTCCGCCCAATCACCGGGCATGCACCGTGACCGAGGCCGACGGCACGGTCCATCGTTTCTCTTATCATCAGCCCCTGGGGATCGTCGTGAGCATGGCGGTCGGCTTTCTCTCCAGCCTGTTGGGCATCGGCGGGGGAATCATCCATGTGCCCGTGCTGGTGCATCTGTTGAATTTTCCGGTGCACATCGCTACCGCGACCTCCCATTTTGTCCTGACCAACATGGCGCTGACGGGAACGCTGACCCATATCGCAACCGGCGCCTTTACGCAGGGCATTCGCCGCACCATCTTGCTGGCCGTAGGTGTTTTACTGGGCGCGCAACTGGGGGCCCGGCTCTCCGGCAAGATACACGGAACATGGATCATCCGGGGGCTGGCATTTGCCCTGGGGGCGGTGGGGATACGCTTGCTCATGATGGTACTTTAGTGGCAGTGCTCATCGACCGGAACCTTCCCGGATAACCGGATGGTCGCGGCGTGAACGCCCACTGAAAAACGGGAGACCCAGGGAGGATAAAAATGAATGATCTGTTGCTGTTGTTGATCGTGGTCGCGGTGTGGTTTTTCGCCCAGTGGTGGCTGTTGCCCAAACTGGGCATCTCGACCTGAATGCGCCAGGGCTGCTCGGTCGAGAGCAGAAAGAAGGATGGTAACCGGACCTCTCACCCAGGAGCCGATACACAGGAACACGAAACGGAAGGGAAATCGAAATGAGCTGGATTTGGTTATTACTGATCGCGGTGGTCCTCTGGTACCTTTTGAGCAGGTATCACTCAGCGCGTCAAATCTTTATCCACCCTCTTCTCAGCGAGTTGTCCAGAATGACCCCCACCAGGAAGGCCGCGCCCATGTTCCACATGGCAAAGGCGGCTACGATGAGC
>JAPLJX010000356.1 GCA_026388375.1 Deltaproteobacteria bacterium | reverse complement strand
CGAGGACGCTCGCCCCATTCAGCAGCCGGACGAGCGGTCCGGCGAGGGCGGCCGCCTGGCGCCTTCCCTCCGCAGAGAGCGGTGCATCCGGCCGGCCGATATACCGGCCCCGGCAGCGATCTCCGAGATCGCCGTGACGGATGAGGATCAGACGCTCTGCCATTCTGTCTCCCCCTCCACCTTTTCTGCCTCCCTTCCGCCGGGTTGCCGACGACATGAAGCGGCCCGAAGGAAGCGCCGGGCTTCCTCCTGGCCCTGCAAAACAAAAATCCCCGCGCCTTGCGACGTGGGGATGCCGTATTTCATCCTCAATCCGTTTCCGATCCGCGGCCCCTCTCCACGGGGGTCATAACAAACAGGACAACCTGCGGGCAGGTCTTCTGGCTTCCGGATCAACCTCCGGCCGCGTCTTCCCATCCTTCGAAGGATAGTGACGTCGAGCGGCCTTTGTTCCCGGTTACAGCGGCGGGACCGCGACGGACTTGCACCGTCTTTTGATAGAGCGGTTGATTTTGACTGGGAGACAGCTATCTATTACGAGGATGGGCGCGAGAATTACCCGGAAACCAGGATCATCGCCATGGGATTTCTGGGTATGCGGTTGCATGTAATCTGCTTCACGCCCGTTGACGGTGGTGTGAGGATTATCAGTTTTCGCAAGGCAAACAGAAGGGAGGTTCGATATTATGAGGATGAAACCGCTGACCGATAAATCCGGGGAAGTCCGGGAATTGACCAGGGAAGATATGAAGCGTTTCCGACCTGCAGATGAGGTTTTACCGCCGCAGCTTTTGGCAGCATTGCCGAAACGAAAGCCGGGGCAGCGGGGGGCTCAGAAGAGGCCGACGAAGGAACCCGTCACAATTCGTTACAGCCGCGATGTTTTGGAGTATTTTCGAACTACAGGTCCCGGCTGGCAAGCGCGTATTGATGACGCGCTGAAAGAGTGGGTTGCCCAGGATCGCCAAAACAGAGAAAGGTAGGTTATTTTGATAAGGGGCTCTGTTCGAAAATTACCGCAGGGGTAGACAGGCGCCTGTCATTGTTTTGGAATCTGCTTGAAAAGGGTTTTTACGTCTATCATCTACGAGTCAAGCATAGAGATTTTAAGGTGAAATTGTTTATTAGTTTATTGAAGTCAATAAGGAAGTCCGATGCGAATTTGTAGTAGACTACAACCCGTACTGCTTAACCGCGATGGCAGAAAAAAAGACTTGTGCCAGTTGTTGAAGCCACCTACAACTCAATGGTTTTTGATTTGGAATTGATGTGAGGATAACCAGTTGTAATGAAGTCTCTGATAGCGTCATACCATCTTTAATACCGCACCATCTGCTCCCCTGTTCGGTATGTGCGAACACATGGCGGCGAGCCATTCCATAGCAGGGAAAACCTTGCTGGACTTCCCGTCTTTGGACGAAGAGACGACCTCTCCCTCCTGATCCAAGTATTGCATACGTTCCTGGGAAAAAGAGGCTCGGATGATATAACGCGCACGGACTCAGAAACGGCACGAAGCCGTAGCACCTTTTTTGTTGTGAGTCGGGCATGGCTCACAATGAAAAGGCCCGATCCCGTTGGGGGATCGGGCCTTGGTTCCGTTGCCGGCTCGTGCAAACCGGACAGGAGGGTTAGTTGCTCAGGTCCTTGGCCATCGAGGCGTTCAGGACTGCCTGGACGAAGCTCGGGTTGTGGATCCCCTTGCTGGCGTCGCCTTCGATCAGGAAGTAGTTCCAGCCCGCCCGGACCATGTTGCCGGAGAGGAGGTAGACTGCGACCCCTCCGCTCTTGATGTTTCCAAGCTGAACGGCGAACTGGCTCGTGGAAGACGTCCCGAACGTGACGGGGCTACTCATGTTGATGATGAACGCGATTTGCCCGTGCAGCTCCTCGAGCGTCACCGACGTGATCAGCGTTCCCGCAAACGACCCCGAGCCGCTGCCGATCGTGGTATCCGTAGCGGGGTCCGTGGCGCCCGTTACAGAGATGGTAGCGACTCCGTTGAACTGGTGCAGGGCTGCCGCCTCGATCTTCGACTTGAGGTTCAGGATCCGGGCTTCGACCGAGGCCTGTATCCCTGCACCGTCCACGTTGGAGCTGTGGCAGTTGGCGCATACCGTGGCGAGGTCTTCGTCCAGGATCCGGAAGAGATGGCTATTGGTTGTGGGGGTACCTTCCGCGGAAAGGAAGGTTTTCGGCTGCAAGGTCATATGACATCCCACGCAGGTGTCCGCGACGGCTGCGTGCTTCGAGAGATTCGGCGTGCTGCTTCCCAGGAAGTACGCGTTGCGGCCTGCGAAGACGTCGCCTTGGGCCGCCTGGTGCGGGGCGCTGTAGCCGGTCGGGTTGCCGCTGTTGTAGGTTTCTCCGTCTTCGTGGAGGTACGTAAGTATAGTGCTGCCGGTCTGGGCACCGTTCCGGCTATTGTGGCAGGATACGCAGATTGCGCCCTTGCCGAACCCGGTGACCATAAAGCCAGCCGGGAGGAGCGGAGTGTTGTTGAAGACTCGCAGCTGGTTCGTGTTGGTGGCGTCATGCGGGTCATGGCACGCCGTGCAGGTGACCGGCTCGACGTTGGCGGCGGTCACGCTGTTGAACGCGGGATGGAGCGTTACGTTGTCGATATTGCCAATCCTGCCGATGCTTAACTGATCCACGTAGATCGTGTACCCTTGGGCACTATGGCAGCGTCCGCAGCTGGTGCTGGTCCCGCTTGCAATGGCGCGGGAACGATTGGAGTGGCCCAAGTTGTTCACTGGGTTGGGAATGGACCAGTCGGAATACTCGTGGTTGTCGGTATCACCGTGGCAGGGACCACAGACCTCTGAGCTGTAAGAGATTCTTGCAGAGGTGAAGGGATTCCGATTGTTGATCGGGCCTGTTGACTTGTGCGCCCCACCAATGTTCGGACCATGACAGTTCTCGCACTGGATATTGGCCAGGCGTGCGACAGCGGGGAAATTGGTCAGTAAGCTGCCCCAGTTTCCGGATTTCAGAACATCGGGCAAGACCCAAGGCGGGGTTTGCGCGGCCGCAAGGTCGTCAAACCCGCCGTTCTTGTTTGCGCCAAGATCGTAACCCACCGTGTGGCAGGGAAGGCAGTCGGAACCGCCGGTGCCGGGTCCTCCGTTGATCCCCACTCTGAAGATACCGGAATGTTTTGTGCCAACCCAAGGGGTGAATTCATTGACGGCTAATACGTCATTATGGCAAATGATGCATAACGGGTCGGGAGTGATGCTGGTA
>JAPLJX010000120.1 GCA_026388375.1 Deltaproteobacteria bacterium | reverse complement strand
CCTGTTTTCGGGTAAGGTTCGAGGGTACGGTGACCACCGTCTCGCTGATCTGGTCGCCCCGTCCGTATCCACGCAGATGGGCGATGCCCTTGCCTTTCAGACGGAAGGTCTTTCCCGTCGGTGTTCCCCGGGGAATCTTCAGTTTCTCCGCCCCTGTCAGCGTCGGCGCCTCCACGCTCCCACCCAGGGCGGCCTGGACGAAGGTGACGGGAACACGACAGTAGACGTCGTCCCCGTTTCGCTGGAAGGTCTCGTGGGGCTTCACCTCGATGAAGACATAGAGATCGCCGCTCGGACCGCCCTGTTCGCCTTCCTCCCCTTCGCCGCGCAGCCGGAGGCGGGAACCCGTCTCCACGCCGGCCGGGATCTTGAGCTGAACCGTTTTCGCGATTCGGACCCTTCCGCCGCCGGAGCATTCCTTGCAGGGGGTCGCGATGACGCCCCCTTGTCCCCGGCACTGCGGGCAGGTTGAGCTGATGCTGAAAAAACCGCTGGACTGCATCACCTGCCCCCGTCCGTTGCAGCGATCGCAGATCTGGGGGGAGGTTCCCGGTGCGCAACCCGATCCCTGACAGGTGCCGCAGAGGGTCTGTTTCGCCAACGTGATTTCGGTGCTCGTCCCCAGGGCCGCATCCATGAAGGAGATCCGGAGGTCGTAGCGGAGGTCGGCGCCGGCCCGGGCGGCCGTTCGTGAGCGGGAGCGTCCCGTATTGAAGCCGAAGACGTCGCCGAAGATGTCACCGAAACTTGAAAAGATATCCTCGAAACCGGAGAAGCCCCGGTAGCCGGCGCCGCTCAGGCCTTCATGGCCGTAACGGTTGTAGATCTCTCTTTTTTCGGAATCGCTCAGGACCTCGTAGGCCTCCGCCGCTTCCTTGAAATTTTCTTCCGCCTCCCGATTTCCCGGATTTCGGTCCGGGTGACACTGCATGGCGAGCCTGCGATAGCTCTTTTTGATCTCATCTTCCGTGGCGCCTCTTTCCACGCCCAGGATCTCATAGTAACAACGTTTTGACGCCATTCCTCTTTTCGACTTTCTTCCGCAGCGATTTTCCCTGTTTCCTCCGGCAATGCGTTTCCACAGCCAGGAGGCAGGAGGTTTCCCCGAATTTCTACAATGATATCATTTTCATGGATGGTCGTAAAACCTTGCGAACGCCTGCTTCACCGCCCGGTAACATAACCATCCTCTCCGCGCCTGTCAACCGAACGCTTACCGGACCAGTCGGTTCAACGCCTCGCGGTATTTTTCGCCGGTCTTCGCGATGATCTCCGCGGGAAGCTCCGGCGCAGGGGGTTTCTGATTCCAGCCGATCGAGAGCAGATAATCGCGCAGGAACTGCTTGTCGAAGCTCTTCTGCGGACGCCCCGCCTCGTAATTATCCTTCGGCCAGAACCGTGACGAGTCGGGGGTGAGGAGTTCATCGATGAGGATCAGCTCCCCGTCCAGAAGGCCGAATTCCATTTTCGAGTCGGCGATGATGATTCCCGCACGGTCGGCGATGGCGACCGCCCGTTCATAGATGGCGAGGCTTACCCGGATGACCTGTTCGGTCAGCTCCGCGCCGAGGAGGTTTTCCATCTCCCTGCGACCGATCGGCAGGTCGTGTTCCCCGTCCGCGGCCTTGGTGGAGGGGGTGAAGAGGGTCTCCGGAAGCCGCGACGATTCCCTCAGCCCCACCGGCAGTGCAATCCCGGAGACGGGCTTCCCCTGGCTGTAATCCTTCCACCCGGAGCCGCTCAGGTAACCCCGCACGATGCACTCGACCGGCAGCGGTTTCGCCTTCTTCACGAGCATGCTCCGGCCCCGCAGCAGCTCCCGGTAGGGGGCGCAAACGGCCGGATATTCATCCGGATTTGTCGAAACGACGTGGTTCGGAATGATATCAGCCATTTTTCCGAACCAGAAGGCGGACATGCGCGTCAACACCTCCCCCTTTCCGGGGACGGGGTTCGGCATGATAAAGTCGAAGGCGGAGATGCGGTCGGTTGCGACGATCAGCAGGTGGGAATCAAAGGCGTAAATGTCTCGGACCTTTCCCGTGCTGGTGACCGTCATTCCTTGAAAATCCGTTTTCATGATCCCTGGGTTGCTCATGGCCTGTCTCCTTGTCTCTTTCTCAGCGCAGGAACGGGTTGAACTGTTTTTCGTGGCCGATCGTCGAGGTCGGCATGCTCCCGTAGTTGTGGCCCGGCAGCACCACCGTCTCGTCCGGAAGGGTGCAGATCTTCCGCTGGATGGAGTCGAACATGACCTCTCCGGAACCGCCGGGCAGGTCGCTCCTCCCCACAGCCTCCACGAAGAGGGTGTCGCCGGTGAAGGCGTAGCCGTCCAGGAATAGAACCATGCTCCCCGGGGAATGACCAGGGGTGTGGATGACCCGGAGACGGATACTCCCGACATCGATGAAATCGCCGTCCCGGACCGTCCGGTCTGCCGGGGGGGACTGCTTCGCGCCGAACATCCGCAGCATGGCCGCCGGGGTGGAGACGAGCATGTCGGCGTCATCCTCGTGGATGATGATTGCGGCGCCCGTCTTCTCTTTCATGTCCGCGTTGCCGCCGGTGTGATCCACATGGCCGTGGGTGTTGATGATATAGCGGATTCGGACCTTTTTTTTCTCTGCCGCCTGGATGAGGCCGTCCGTCTCCTCCGCCGGATCGATCACGAGCGCCTCGCCGCTCTCCTCATCGCCCACCAGGTAAGCGAAAACCGCCATCTGTCCGACCTGCCGCTGCTCGATGAACATGATCCCTCCCGTTTACAGGGTATCGGTGAAGCCCCGCCACTCCCATCCTTTTCGCATTTCGTGTCCGATGAACGGCGTACCGCTATCATTTTTTCGCGGCTGAAGTCAATCAGATTTGCGCCGGCCCCGCCCCCGCATCCGCCGCAGGGAGGATGAGGGGAGTTGTCTCTCCGGAATTCAAATGTTGCGGGTGAACACCGCTCCGAAGAAGCCGTCCGTGCCGTGGCGGTGGGGGAAGGTCCGAAAGAAACCGTCGGAGTCGATGAGTTCCGGGGGAATCCCTTCCGGCGAAATGCGGGTAAACGCGGGATGGCCGGCGAGAAAATCGGCGACGACATTCTCGTTCTCCTCCGGTGTGACGGCGCAGGCGGTGTAGGCGAGACGGCCGCCGGGCTTCACGCAGAGGGCCGCGCTCCGGAGGAGTCGCCGCTGGAGCTGCGCGGATTTTTCGAGGTCCGCCGGGGCGATGCGCCAACGGATCTCCGGGTTTCTCCGGAGCGTGCCGAGGCCGGAACAGGGGGCATCGAGGAGAACCCGGTCAAAGGCGCCGCAGAAGGCCTCGGGCGTTCTGGTTGCATTCCCCGGATCGTTTTCCACGATCGTCACGCCGAGTCGGCCGGCCTCCGCCGCCAGTAGACGGAGTTTGTCCGGGCGGAGATCGACGGCGGTGATCTTCCCCCGGTTTTTCATCAGCGCGGCCAGGTGGAGGGTCTTCCCCCCCGCGCCGGCGCAGAGATCGAGAACCCGCTCGCCGGGTAGCGGCGCGCAGAGACGGGCGACAAGCTGGGATGCCTCATCCTGGACCCGGATCAGACCGTCCCGGAAGGCGGCCGTCTCCCGGAGGCCGGCGGCGGGTGTGGTGAGGATGATGCCGTCCTGGGAGAATCGGGTCGTTTCGGCGGTGATTCCCTCTGCAGCGAGCGCGGCGACGGCCTTTTCTCTGGACGTTTTTAAAACGTTCACGCGGACGGCGAGTGGCGGGATCTCGTTGTTCGCCCGGCAGACGGCGATCGTTTCGTCGATGCCGTACCGGTCAAGCCAGCGCTCGACAAGCCAGCGGGGGTGGGAGTGGAGGACCGCGATTGCTTTGCCGGGATCCTTTGCCATCTCCGGCCAGACGATGCGCTCCTTCTCCCGGAGTACGTTCCGGAGGATGGCGTTTACCAGCCCCGCGGCGGCCGGGCAGTCCTTCTTAGCGACGCCGACGGCCTCGTTTACCGCGGCGAAGGCGGGGATCCGGTCGGTGAAAAAGAGCTGGTAGATGCCTGTCCGGAGGATGTTCCGGACCGGTATCTCCAGGGTTGTAAAATCGCCCCGGTAGTGCCGGGCGATGGTCCAGTCCAGGCGACCCCGCATCCGGAGCGTTCCGTAGACGAGCTCGGTGAGAAGCCCCCGGTCCTGGGGATTCCGAATCTCTGTTCCGGAGAGGAGCGCGTCGAGGAGCGGTTCCGCATGAGCACCCTGCTGGTCGATCCGGTTCAGGATCTCGACGGCGGCGCCCCGCGGCGTCTTCTGTTTTTTCCGTTCCTCTGTCATATCCGGGTCCTTTCCCTCATTCCTGCACTCCTCCCGAACTAACCCAGAGTCTGCCCGGGGACAACGCGGCAGCCGCGGAGGAAGTCGCGGACGGCCATTC
Organism: Deltaproteobacteria bacterium; assembly: GCA_026388375.1. Classification (GTDB taxonomy): domain Bacteria; phylum Desulfobacterota; class Syntrophia; order Syntrophales; family UBA5619; genus UBA5619. The sequence continues at coordinate 7,268 of JAPLJX010000120.1, read as the reverse complement.
GCTTTTTCCCCTCTAACTGCACCTCTTTCAGGAGCACATAACCATTCCCTGCTGTGACGCGAACCGCGCCGGCCGTCTCCCCGGCGATAGTTCCCGGCGCCTCCGCAATGGGGGCCGGTTCCGCTGCAGCGGTGAAAACCTTGAGCTTTTTTCCATCCAGACCTGTGTAGGCGCAGGGGACGGGAGAGAGTCCCCGGATGAGCGAGACGATCTCCCGGCAATCGTTGTCCCAGTGGATCAGGCCGGCCTCCCGGTCCAGACGGGGGGCAAGGGTGGCTAGGTTGTGGCCCTGCGGTTTGGGCCGGACCGTTCCGGCCGCCAACATTTCGAGGGTTTTGATGAGCATTTCTGCACCCAGGATTGCCAGACGATCGTGGAGTTCCCCGAAGGTCTCCTCCGGTCCGATCGGCGTCTCTTCCTGGAGCAGAATCGCGCCGGAGTCCACCCCCTCGTCCATCCGCATGATCGTAACGCCGGTCGTCTGCTCGCCGCGGATGAGGGCCCAGTTGATCGGCGCCGCCCCCCGGTACTTCGGGAGCAGCGAGGGGTGGATGTTGATGCACCCCTCCCGCGGGGCCTGAATGACCTCCCCGGGGAGAATCTGCCCAAAGGCGACGACGATGACGAGATCCGGCGCGAGCCTCCTGAAGGTATCGAGAAAGAGAGGTTCCCGGACCTTCTCCGGTTGGAAGAGCGGAAGGTTCAGATTTTCAGCCAGGATCTTGACGGGGGGCGGCGCCGTTGCCCGGCCTCGCCCCTGCGGCCGGTCGGGTTGCGTCACGACGCCGATGACGGGGTAGTCGCACCGTACCAGACCTTGGAGCGCCGGAACGGCGAAAGTGGGCGTTCCCATGAAGAGGATGCGCGGTTTCGACATTGTGATAACCTCCTACATGAAATGGACCGGATCCACATCCACCCGGATCTCCAGGCCGTTGCGCTCCGCGCCCTCCATGAGCTTCTCCGCCAGAAGATGGAGGGGACGGCTCTCTTTACCCCGGAGCAGCATCTGCCAGCGGTACCGTCCCCGGAGCCGGGCAAGCGGAGATTCCGCGGGTCCGATCACATCCGCCTTTCCGCCGGCGATGGTCCCGGCCATCTCCCGGGCCCTCTTCCCGATCTCCGCGACGGCCTTTTTCCCTTCTTCCTTTTTCAGGCTGGAGAAATGGAGGCCGATGAGGCGAGAGAAGGGCGGGTAGCCGAGTTCCCGGCGCAGCGGCAACTCATCTTCGTAAAACCCGACATAGTCGTGTTGCTGCGCCCGGCGGATCGCATAATGATTGGGGTTGAAGGTCTGGATGACGACCCGTCCCGGCTGATCGCCCAGGCCGCCCCGGCCGGACACCTGCGTCAGGAGCTGGAAGGTCCGCTCGGCGGCCCGGAAATCCGGGATGTTCATGGAGGCGTCGGCGGCGAGGACGCCCACCAGCGTGATGTCCGGGAAATCGTGCCCTTTGGTGATCATCTGTGTGCCGACGAGGATATCGATTTCCCTCCGGTCGAGACTCCGGAGGATCCTTTCCGTCTCCCCCTTCCGGGAGGTTGTGTCGCTGTCCATCCGGGCGATCCGCGCCTCCGGGAAGAATTTCCGGACCTCCTCCTCGACCCGTTCGGTTCCCGCCCCCTGGCTGCGGACATGGTTTCCCCGACAGGTGGGACAAATCGTCGGTGGTTTTGAGGTGAAATCACAATGATGACATTTCAGGACCCCCATGGCGGCATGGTGCGTCAGCGACAGGTCGCAGGAGGGGCAGGTGAAGACGTGGCCGCAGTCCGGGCAGAAGAGGAAGGTGTGGAACCCGCGCCGGTTGAGGAACAGGAGCGTCTGCTTCTGCTGGGCCAGGGTCTCCCCAAGCGCCGCGATCAACGCACGGGAGAGGAGCGGCGTCCGGCCCTGTTCGTCCCTTTCCGTTTTCATGTCGACCACTTCGACACGGGGGAGGGGCCGGTTGTCGACCCGGAATGGAAGCCTCAAAAGTCGGTAAGCGCCGCCCTTCGTCCGGAAAAAGGTCTGGATCCCCGGCGTCGCGGAGCCGAGGATCACCAAAGCCCCCGCGGCCTTTCCCCGGACCAGGGCCAGATCCCGGGCGTTGTAACGCAGCCGGTCGTCCTGCTTGTAGGAGGGGTCGTGCTCCTCGTCCACAACGATCAACCGGAGGTTCCGGACCGGCGCGAAGAGGGCCGACCGGGCGCCGACGACCAGGTTGATCTCTCCGCTGCGGATCCGCTTCCACTGATCGTACCGCGTGCTCCGGGCGATGCCGCTGTGGATGACGGCGATCTCTCGCTCCGGAAAGCGGCTTTGGACGCGCGAGAGAAGTTGCGCCGTCAGGGCGATCTCCGGAACGAGGTAGATCGCGCCGCCGCCGTTCCGGAGGACCTCATCGACAGCCCGCAGATAGACCTCGGTCTTGCCGCTTCCCGTCACGCCGTGTAGGAGAGAGGGAGAGAAGCGTCCCGAGGTGAGGCGCGCCCGGATCTCGTCGAGCGCTTCGGCCTGCGCCCCGTTCAGAATGATGTCGTTTCCGTTCCTCCCGATCTCCGGTGCGGGACCCGGTCCCCGGAAGAGCTCCTTCTCGCGGAGGCGGACAATGCCTTTTGCCTCCAGGGTCCGGAGAAAAGCGGCCTCCCGGAAGCGGTTTTCAAGGCCGGAGAACGGCAGGTCACCCTTCTCCCGGAGGAGGGTGACGAGGGCAGACTGCTTTTGGGTGAGTTTGATTCCGACGGGGATCTCTGCCTGGATGCCGATCCATTTCTCCCGCTTCGGCCGAGTTGCGGTTCCTCCGGGGAGAATCTCTGCCAGAACCATCCCCAGCGGGTAAAGGTAATAGCGGGAGATCCACCCGTACAAGACAAGATCCTCCGAGCTGAAGAGGGGTTCGGGGTCGGGAAGGTCAAGGATCTCCTTGACGGTCTGATCGCAGGCCGCCTCGGCCGGAATCTCGATGATCCAGCCGGTCATGCGCTTCCTCCCGAAAGGGACAACGACCCGCTTCCCCACGGCCGCGACGGGGACGAACGTCTCTGGGACGGCATAGGTGAAGGTCTTCGCGGAGGGGATCGGAATGGCAACCCTGACAAACATCCGGCCGGTCCTGAAAAAAGATGCCGACCCCATGGGCAGGCGTCAAAAAAAATCCCCATCCGTCCAGCCGGGACACGGGGAACGAGGGGGGATCGGAAAGCGGCCGCGTGGCCGCGCGGAATTGACTTTGGGACGGAAGATTATTCCCCCTTGAGCTTTTCCATCTTCTCCTGTTTCATCTTGCAGTCGATACAGAGGGTGGTCACCGGCCTTGCCATCAGCCTTTTTTCGGAAATCAAGCCGGCGCAGACCTCGCAGATTCCGAAAACGCTATCATCCATCCGCTTGAGGGCCTCCTGCATCTTGATAATCAGCTTTCTCTCCCGGTCCCGGATCCGGAGCTCAAAATTCCGGTCCGATTCGAGCGAGGCGCGGTCGTTGGGGTCTGGGTAGTTCTCCTTCACACCGTATGTCATCTCCGAGACGGTCTTCCCCGCCTCATCCAGAAGGTCGTTGATCTTCCGGGTCAACATCCGGCGGAAGAACTCCACCTTTTCAGGTTTCATGGTCGTTTTCAGCACGTTGCTCCTCTGTTTCCTGATAACTGAATTGGGATGATGCTCATACATGATTGCGGGGAAATTGTAAAGAAAAAAATAGGGGGGTGTTTCATGGCTGCCCATAGACACGGAGGACCTTCTCTACGATGTTCGTCGTGGATGCCCCTTCGACCACGGGAACGAGGACCACCTCTCCACCCCAAGACCGGACGGCGTCCCGTCCCACGACGGCCTCCTCCTTCCAGTCCCCTCCCTTGACGAGAACATCCGGCCGCAGGAATTCGATAAGCCTGAGCGGTGTTGTTTCGTTAAAGAGGGTAACATAATCCACCGCTTCCAGCGATGCGACGACCTCGGCCCTCTCCTCCTCGGGGAGCAGCGGCCGCCTTTCTCCCTTGATCGCCCGGACGGAAACGTCGCTGTTGAGGGCAAGGATCAGCAGATCCCCCCTCTTCCTCGCTTCCCGCAGATACCGGACGTGTCCCACGTGCAGAATGTCGAAACAGCCGTTCGTGAAGGCGATCTTCTCCCCTTGGCGTCGGCGGCGTTCCACCTCGATCTTCAATGCTTCCCAGCTTAGAATCTTCTTCATCCGTCTCGCTCCTTCCGTTTAACAAATCCGCGGCGGCGCTTTATTCGAGGAAAGTCGGTGCGGGCTCGGGCGGCCGGTCGTGATCGTAAACCGCCCGGGCCATCGTTAAAACAGCCACGGCTTCCGCCTTCACCCGGATCAGAACGCGGGCGCATTCGGTCAGCGTGCTTCCGGTGGTGTAGACGTCATCCACGAGGAGGAGCCGCCGGCCGACGATCCGTTCCGGATGTGTTACGGTAAATGCGCCTTGAACGTTTGCCGACCGCTGTTTCCTGTCCAGGGCGGTATGTTGAACCGCTTGGAGAGCCCGCGCGCCAGGATCACCGCCTGGTTAAAGCCCCGTTCCCGCAGCCGTCTCCGGTGCAGCGGAACCGGCAGGATCCGCTCGAAGGCCTTCATGTCCCATATGTTGTCCGCAAAATCGGCCATGATTCTGCTCAGGAGATCGCCGATCCCGGTCTTCCCCCGGTACTTGAACCGATGGATGGCCGTCAGGAGCGTCTCCTCGTATCGTCCGACCGATCGTGCGACCGCATAGGGTCTTTCCGTGATGAGACACTCCCCGCAAAGGTGGTCTTCCCCTTCCGCGGCGGGAAAAGGGGTTCCGCAACGGGGGCAGAGGGGGGAGCCGATGAAATGGATACCCGCCATGCAGGGCGGGCAGAAGGGGAGGGGACCGTGCTGCTCCAGAAGTTCTCCACAGGTGATGCAGCGGGGCGGAAAAATGAGGTCGGCGATCCCGGTCAGGATCTCTTTCAAGGTTACATCCCCTCCGCCAGCGCCTTCAGGGAAGCCGTTTCGTCGGGTACGGCCATCCGGGGCGTCTCCGACCAGAGCCGTTCCAGGTCGTAGAAGGTCCGGACCGATTCGAGAAAGACGTGGATGATCACGTCGTCGTAATCGAGAAGGATCCATTTTCCTCCGGCCTCTCCCTCGACGCCCAGCGGCAGCATCCCGGCCTTTTTCACATTCTCCCGGATCGCGGCGGCGATCGCCCGGACCTGGCGGTCGGACGTCCCGCTGCAGAGGATGAAGTAGTCGGCAAAGGAGGAGATCCCGCTGACATTGAGGATGACGAGATCCTTCGCCTTTTTTTCCAGCGAGGCGTTGACGCACAGGAGCGCCCTCGCGCGCGAAGCGGTTTCTTTTTTTCTGGCCAATCCCCCTCCAGTTCTCTAGTTGCCGGGAAACCGGTTCCGGCGGCCGTTTTTCTGTCTCTTGCCGGTTCCTGCGATACGATCATCGGCTTTTTTGTAGCAGAACATAGGATTTATGTCAACGAGGATCCGAACCGTCCGGTCCGAATTGGCGGTTGTGAAAAGAAACCGCTTGTGGTAGACGAGACGCACATGCGAACGGAGGTACAATCTTCATGCGGGAGATTCTGCAAAAAATTCAGGTTCATGTGCCTTTCCATCTCCTCCGGGAAAAACTGCTGGAAAACATCCGCGCCATGGAACTGTTGGGACGGCTGTGACGCTTCCTCCCCGGCGAGTTTATTGGATAACAGGGAATCGGAAACGATGCTTCGCTATATCGCCAAAAGAGTGCTCTTCATGGTTCCTCTCCTCTTCGGGATCACGGTGATCTGCTTTACCGTGATGCACCTGGCGCCCGGTTCCCCGACCGACCTCCAGACCCAGATGAACCCGCGCGCTTCGGTGGAGATGAAGGAGCGTCTCCGGGCCATGTACGACCTGGACCGGCCCCTTTACGAGCAATACGTCCGATGGGTTGGCAAGTTGGCCGTCCTCGATCTCGGAATCTCTTTCTCGACGGACCGCCGGCCGGTGGCGGACAAGATCCTGGAGCGGCTGCCGATCACGATCCTGCTGAACGTGCTTTCCCTGATCATGATCCTCGTCGTTGCCATTCCGCTGGGGGTGCTCTCCGCCGTCCGCCAGGATTCCCTCTTCGACCGGGTCGCGGGCGTCATCGTCTTTATCGGTTTCGCCATCCCGACCTTCTGGCTGGCCCTCCTGCTCATGATCCTCTTCGGCGTCCACCTGGGGTGGCTCCCCATCTCCGGAATCCGCTCCCTGAACTCCGAGTACCTGCCACCGGGGATGGCCCTCTGGGACCTGATCAAACATCTCATTATGCCGGTCCTGCTTGCCGCATTCGGCGGGCTGGCCGGCCTCTCCCGGTACATGCGGGCGAATATGCTGGAGGTGATCCGCCAGGATTATATCCTGACGGCTCGGGCCAAGGGTCTTTCCGAGCGGGCCGTCATCTACCGGCACGCCCTGCGGAATGCCCTCCTCCCGGTGATCACCATCCTCGGCTTGTCGGTTCCCGGGCTGATTGGCGGGAGCGTCATCTTCGAGACGATCTTCGCCATTCCCGGCATGGGGCAGCTCTTCTACATGGCGGTCATGGCAAGGGACTATCCGGTGGTCATGGGGATCCTTTTCATCGGCGCGGTGCTCACGCTGTTCGGGAACCTGATCGCCGACGTCTCCTACGCGGTGGCCGATCCGCGGATCCGGGTCTCTTAAAGAGGTTCAGATGGGAAAGGATTTCCGGAAAAGATTTTTGAAGAACAAGGTGGCGGTTGCGGGGAGCGCGATCGTCATCGTTCTGTTCGCCGTTTCCCTCCTCGCGCCCTGGCTTGCCCCCCATGACCCGAATGCCATCGACCTCGTGCACGTCCTCGCTCCGCCCTCGGGGGGACACCCCTTCGGGACGGATCCGCTCGGGCGGGACGTGCTTTCCCGGATGATCTGGGGGGCGGGGATTTCCCTCAAGGTGGGCTTCGTGGCGACCGGGATCGCCATCCTCATCGGGACGATCCTCGGGGCGCTGGCCGGCTACTACGGACGCTGGGTGGATGCGGTGATCATGCGGTTCGTGGACATCATGCTCTGCTTTCCGGCCTTCTTTTTGATCCTCGCCGTGATTGCGATCCTGGAGCCCTCCATCTGGAACATCATGATCGTGATCGGCCTCACCGGCTGGATGGGGGTGACACGCCTTGTCCGGGCGGACTTCATCTCCCTCCGGGAGAGGGACTTTGTCCAGGCGGCCCGGGCGATCGGCGCCGGGGACCTCCGGATCATCTTCCTCCACATCCTCCCGAATGCGATGGCGT
>JAPLJX010000057.1:2616-3180 GCA_026388375.1 Deltaproteobacteria bacterium | reverse complement strand
ATCCGCCCCGTGGCCCCCGTCCTCGACGGGAACGCCCATCCCGATCAGCCCTAGTTCGCCGAGTTTTTTCCAGACATCCCGGGGGAACGCCTTTTCTTTGTCTCGCCGTTGGTAGTCCGGCAACAGTTCCCGTTCCGAAAAGCGCGTCACCGTCTCGGCCAGCGTCTTCTGTTCCGGTGAAAACCCAAAATCCATTCCGCCCACCTCCTCCCACAACCCCTCAAGACGGATATTCCGCTGACAAGAACTTTTCGCTATTCCCTATTTACCGATTGCATGAGACCCTGACATAAGATAGTTTGGCTGTCAAGAAGAGTGGAGACATGGGAGAGGGTATGAGGTCGGGCGGCATCCATCACGGGCACGGCCCGACCCCGTTCTTTGTTTTGGCGCGGACGTCTCGTTAGAAGTTCTCGGCCAGGACCTCGTAGTAGGACTGCGGATGCTTGCAGGCCGGGCATTCTTTTGGGGGCTTCGTCCCCTCGAAGATGTAGCCGCAGTTGGTGCAGTGCCACTTCACCGCCTTGTCCTTTTTGAAGACCTTCTTCGCCGTGACGTTCTCGA
>JAPLJX010000057.1:0-2561 GCA_026388375.1 Deltaproteobacteria bacterium | reverse complement strand
TCTGCGAAAAGGAGCGGGCCACTTCGGCAAACCCTTCCGCCTTGGCGGTCTTGGCGAAGTTCGCATAGAGGGTCGTCCACTCCATCTTCTCACCGGCTGCGGCGGCCTCCAGGTTGTCCTTCGTCGTCCCGATCACGCCCGCGGGATAGCCGGCGGTGATCTCCACCTCGCCCCCCTGGAGGTGCTTGAAGAACACCTTGGCGTGTTCCTTCTCGTTCTCCGCCGTCTCGACGAAAATGTTCCCGATCTGCTCGTACCCTTCCTTCCGGGCCGCACTGGCGAAATAGGTGTAACGGTTCCTCGCCTGGGACTCCCCGGCGAAAGACGCCAGCAGATTCTTCTCCGTCTGCGATCCCTTGAATGCTTTTGCCATGTTTCATCTACCTCCTCATAAATATTTGATTTTAAACTCGGACAACAACAATCCGCCGGTTGGATCTTCGCCTGACAAAACGCATGGGCAGTCCCCCGACGACGCTATTATACAGAGGGTCCGGGACACATGCAAATTTTATTGTGCGGCGTTCCGATTCGGATGTTGGAAATTTCCACGGAATCGTGTAATCTTTGGTCCGATCGAACCGGAGGATACGACAGCCTGCCTTTTCACGGGGGAGGAGCATGGCGAAAAAAACCGCGGAAAATGTGTCTTGATCGAAGGAGCAGAAAATGAAATATGTGGGCGCCCATGTGAGTGCCGCGGGAGGTGTCGGAAATGCGCCTCTGAATGCAGCGGAGATCGGCGGGAAGGCTTTTGCGCTCTTCACGAAGAACCAGCGGCAGTGGCAGGCGAAAGCCCTCTCCGCTGAGGAAATCGCGGCCTTCCGGACGAATTGCCGGGGGACGGCGTACGGCCCGGCGCAGATCCTCGCGCATGACAGTTACCTGATCAACCTCGGCCACCCGGAACCGGAGACCCTCGCAAAATCCCGTGCGGCATTCCTGCTGGAGATGCGCCGCTGCGAGGCGCTCGGGATCCAGTTCCTCAATTTCCATCCCGGGAGTCACCTGCGTCTTTCTTCCGAAGAGAGTGCGCTCGCCCGGATCGCCGAATCGATCGACATCACCCTCGCCGAAACCGAAGGGGTGACCGCCGTCATCGAAAACACGGCGGGCCAGGGGAGCAATCTCGGGTACAGCTTCGAGCAGCTCGTTCGGATCATTGAGCTCGTCCGGGCACGGGACCGGGTGGGGGTCTGCCTCGACACCGCCCATGCCTTCGCTGCCGGATATGACCTTCGGACGCCCGAGGCGTTTGACCGGACGCTCGCGGCGTTCGACCGAATCGTCGGTTTTCGATATCTCCGTGGGGTCCACCTGAACGATTCGAAGGCGGAGTTTGGAAGTCGCGTGGACCGCCACGCGCCCATCGGGGAAGGAAAGCTGGGGTTGGAGCCTTTCCATCTGATCAGCCATGATTGAAACGACTTCGCAATAGGGTCGGAAAACGGATACAATGTGCCGCTGTGCCGCTTCCTTGACTGAAATCAGGTGTGGAGCTTCTTCAGGAGCCAGGCCATGTTCTGCCCCAGAACTTTCATCGTCTGAACCCCCTCGATGTCCTTCTCCACCTCTCCCGCCTCCCGGCCGATGCCGATGTTCCAGTAGTTGGATCCCACGACGATCATCTGGCCGATCAGGAAGAAAAAGTTGAGAGAACTGAAGGCATGCATCGCTCCGGCCCTCCTGACAGCCACGACCCCCGCCCCGACCTTCCGCTTCAGCAGGTCCTGGTTCGCGCGCGACGTCATGCCCGCCCGCTCGATCAAGGCCTTCATCCCGGCGGTGACGTTGGAAAAGTAGGTTGGGGAGCCGAGGAGAATGCCGTCGGCCGCCCGCATCTTGTCGATGCACTCATTGACGATATCGCCGGTCACCGCGCAGTGGCCGTCGGCCTTCTCGAAACACTTGTAGCAGGCCCGACAGCCGGGAACGTCCTTCCCCGCAAGCGTGACGAGTTCCGTCTCGATTCCTTCTTTGCTGAGCTCATTCAGAACCACGTTCAACAGGATGGCCGTGTTCCCCTTTGCGCGGGCACTGCCGTTGAATGCGACGACTTTCATGATCCGCCTCCTTGACACTCGATTGACTTCTGCAAGAGCACGCCTGTTCCATAAATTAGACCGGTACGCCGGTGGCTGTGAGAGTAATGAAAATCTCCCCCTCTGTCAAGGTGGATGCGCTCGATAAAAAAGCGACTGCGGCTGTCACTCCTGCGCAAGCGGGAGCAAACAAGTTTTCCGGTTGATCGCCGGGTAGACCGGAGGAATCTCACCTCCAGTCCCCCACAGATCCGTACGTGAGCCTCTCGACTCATACGGCTCGTGTCAGCCATTTTCTTGAAGCCTCTCGACTTCAAGTAGACGCAGAGAGATAGGGCTCCTCCCAATAATCTGGTTGGCCATTGCCCTCTTTGAGCTGACTCATCCCCTTCGCTCCATTCCCATTACAGGAATTTCATCACTACTACAGGATGATCCGTCCCCTTCAAAGGCATCGATACTTTCCCCTTTCGTGGGCTACACTTATAGGGTTTTCTCTTATCATCCCGTGAAGGGTTC
>JAPLJX010000239.1 GCA_026388375.1 Deltaproteobacteria bacterium | reverse complement strand
GAACCCTTCACGGGATGATAAGAGAAAACCCTATAAGTGTAGCCCACGAAAGGGGAAAGTATCGATGCCTTTGAAGGGGACGGATCATCCTGTAGTAGTGATGAAATTCCTGTAATGGGAATGGAGCGAAGGGGATGAGTCCGCTCAAAGAGGGCAATGGCCAACCAGATTATTGGGAGGAGCCCTATCTCTCTGCGTCTACTTGAAGTCGAGAGGCTTCAAGAAAATGGCTGACACGAGCCGTAGGAGTCGAGAGGCTCACGTACGGATCTGTGGGGGACTGGAGGTGAGATTCCTCCGGTCTACCCGGCAATGAACCATAATGGAGGCTGAGCAATTTTTCGGCGATCGGTACCGGTTCTGTGTCCGGATGAAGGATGACTTGGCCCCGAAGCCGGTCGACGAGGTAATCCCTGCTGAGAAAACGCAACCGCCCAGGTCTTTGCCGACCTGAGCGACACCGCGCTTCAGACATATATCCGCCGGATCGGCCTGTTTGAGTTTTTCTAAGGCAAGACCGTGCTATACGATATAGGCCCACCCATAGCCACCGGGAGATGGTATGGGTGGGAGTGCAAACCCTCGCCGCCGGCGCGTTAGAGCTCCAGCCAGGAATCGGAGTAAAGGATTTTTCCCATCAGTACCTTGGTCGTTTTTACGTAATTCAACTGCTCCTTGGTCAGTGAAGCCAGGTCGATATCCTCGCCATCCATCACCCGGTAGACGATCTTCTTCAGATCCTGCTTGCCGCCGACGGCGGCAAAGGCCTTCATATCGTCGTCGAAGGCATCGAGGATGGCGCTGGTCATGCCGTACCGTTCCAGCAGCATCATGTAGGTCTGATTCAGGATCGGCCGCAGATGATCGGGGGCGCCGTTCGACACATTGGAAACACCGCATGTCGCCTTCAGCCCGGGGGCCATCTCCTGAAAATCCATAAACATCTTCATAAATTCCACACAGCTCGGCACCTGCACCTGGCTTTGGGGGCTGGTAATCGGCGTGACGATGGGATCGATCCAGACATCCTCATTGGGAATGCCGGATTCCGTGGCCTTCTGCATCAACTCGGCAGCCAGAACGCCCCGCTCATTTGCATCCCTCGGCAATCCGGAAGGTCCCCAGAGGAGCGCAACGAAGCCCGCGTTATACTTCCCGGCGAGCGGCAGTTTCGATGCCATGCTTTCAGGTCGGGCCATGATGGAATTGATGACGGCCTTGCCTTTGCGATTCTGATAGACCTTGAGCCCCGCCTCAAGGGCCTCGGCGTTGATGGTATCGAGGTAGAGGGGGGTATCGACCACACCCTGAACCGTTCTGACGACCCATTCCATCAATTGGGCGCCCTCTTTGCGGGCCGGTCCCAGATTGATATCGATATAATCGACGCCCGCCTTGGCCTCGGCGATCGCCAGCTCCTGTATGGGTTTGGGATCCCTCGCCTGCATGGCCGCGCCGATCTTCTTCACCATTACATTGAGATTTTCTCCGATGCGAATCATAAGCTATTCCTCCTTATATGATCGTTCGATCCGTAGATTCCGTTTCGACCGTTTTTCTTAGACGCCCAACTTCAGGAACGGCGACAGGTGAGCGGCCTCACGGGGTCCGATCTTCACTTCCCATTCCGGGCCCAGCTCTTCCTCCAGATCCCCGCTTACGGCAGCCACAAATCCCGGAATCACGATCTTCTTGTGCTTGGCCTTTTCCGTGATGCCGGATTTTTTCACAAACTGACCGATGGCGTCCCCGACGAACTTTCCGGCGGCCCAGGCGGTCAGAACGGAAAGACCTTCCGTATCCATTACCATGAGCCAACTGGGTACGCGGCTGGCCTCGATTTCACCGGAGACGATGAAGTAGGTCAGCGCAAAATTGGTCGTAATGAGCACCGGTGAATCCTCGGTCGGATTTCCGATCGGATAGATCCCCTGCTGCATCATCATCGGCCGTTGCGGATCGGTGTAGATGTTGAGTCTCGCAACCAAAAGTGGGAAGAGGCTTTCCCCCTGGAAGTCGGACAGGACGATGATCCCGGCATATTTGGCAATAAGCGCGGCGGCGATCAACGATCGTCGAAAAGCCCAGGGAACGATTCTTCTGGACCAGGGCGGCCCGGCGGGCAAACACCTGCTCTTCAAAGGCGCCCCGTACCGTCCGGGCGCCTCCGTCCATAATGATATCCTTGACGCCGGCGGCGCTGATCTTGTCCGTCAGGAGAGTCAGGCTCTCCAGGTTGGCGGCCTTTGCGGCCAGCGGACATTTGTACTCCTTGGCCAGCGCAACCATCGCCTCTGCGTTTCCATCCGTAGCCGCGTAAATGAGCGGCGTACGCTGGGCCGAGACCTGGAGGGCGGCCTTTAAGGCATCCGCGCTGTCGCTCATCAGGATCAGCGCGGCGTCGGTTTCATCCGTGACCTTTTTGACCAGGGCCTCGAACTTGCTCGCATCGCCGGATTCATTCTTGGCCGCGATCATCTCCGCGCGCAGCACAAGGCCTATCCATTCGTATTTCAAAAGCTTGAAACGCTTGATCCGTTCGGCCACCTCATCGGCGGGCATGGTATCGCTGATCAAGAGCGCCAGGCCGGGTTTGTTTACAAAGGTTTTCTCATGGCGGAAAAGAACGGTCTCACCGCCGATTTTGACCACATTGTCCCCGCTCCCGATCGCGACGGGACGGATGGGCGGCGCCGACGCCTCCGACAGCAGGGCCTTCGATTCCGCCGAGATGTAAGGACATGAAGCCAGTTCGGCCTTCGACGCCGCCAGGTTCATGGCGAAGGCAAGGCAGGTGGGAACGCCGCATTCCCCACAGTTTGTTTTCGGCAGCAACTTGAATATCTGGATTCCCGTAAGAGCCATGATCTACTCTCCTTTCTCCTCAATCAACCATTGATATAAAATGTTATCCCCTTATCCCAGGATCGATTCCATCGTCAGCGCCGGATGCTTCTTTTCCTCCAGGAACGGCAGTATTGCGTCTTCCGTCATTCCGATGGTTTCGTCGGCGATCATATCGATAAAATTGGGGATCCCTATCTCTTCGCAACGCTTCTGCAGACGTTCCCGGAGCTCGTCTTTCAACATCTTGGGCAGCCAGACCAGACGTAACAATCCACCGTCGCCCGTAAGCCACTTTTTCTGGGTGACATTGTATTTGCTGTGACCCAGGAATCCCGGCGTCACCGCGCCGCCGCCCGCGGCACCGGCCAGCGTCGTAAACTTCATCCCGCAGGGGGTCATCCCCATGAAATCGCGGTTCACCGTCATGATGCCGTTGCACATCGGAAGCACCGCAGCGATGCATTCACAGCAGCCACAGGTGGTCATCGGATCGACCATCATGCTGTAGAGGCTCACTTGGGTGATCTTCTGCCGCGACGCATTCATGACAAAGTCGTTGGTGCCTTTCCACTGTCCGAGTTTCGGATCCAGCATGTCTCCCTTGGGAATGGGCTGGTTGGGACCGGTCGGATTGATCTCGAAAGCGGCCTTGCAGTCCATCCAGTTGTAGGCGCCGCAAAGCCCCGTTCTTTCGGGACTGACGACGCAAACGTGGCTGGGGGCAAAGGATTGACAGAGGGTGCAGGAGTAGAAGGTATCCGTGGTCTCGTCGGTCATCCCCTCGATCCGCGCATCCCGCTTTCCGTAAATGGCCCTTGCCTGGGCCAGCACCTCGTCCACCGCTTTCGGTTCCGTGTAAATCACGACCTGGGCCTTATCGAAAATGGCGCCGAAATCCTGGTGCAGTTTGGCGTGAAGAATCTTTCCCAGATGCGAAAGCTTGAATCCCTTGGCCACGGCGCCTTTGGAAACGCGAAGCCAGGCGATATCGCGCTGACCGATATGCATGATCCCCTGGGCGTAGTTGATCAGGTGGTGGATCTGTCGCTCCAGGATCGGCTCGAAATCCTCCTGCATTTTCCGGCCCGTCACCTCAACCCGGATCGCCATCGGCAGTTGTCCCGGCGGCTGGACCCCATCGACATCCGGACCGATCACCTCCACCTTGCCGTCTTCCACCTCGTCCATCCGTTTGGAGATGACCAATTCCACCGCATGGGTGCGACCGCCGCCGCACTCCAGGTAGATGTCCTCGCCCCGGACCCTTTCGCCTTCGAACGCCGGGCCGTAGGAAACGGGAATGGGCACGGAGGCGACATTGACCTTAAGCCCCCTCACCTCGACCGCTTTCTGGACGATATGATCGTGCGGGATGTTGGAAACGACATGCTCATAGGTGCAGATGCCGGTGGGCAAAACCTCCGGGATCGGCGTGTCGGCAATCGTCGGGAATCCCCAGTTGATGGCGCCGGCGGCGTTGGCATACCATTCGTCAGTGACAAACCCCATGGGCATCACAAACGCAAACGTCCGGTCCTTGTTGTAATTGAGATTTTTCCGGAAATCCCCGGGCTTGATCCCGCCGAAGGCCATCGCCACGCGACAGGCGAACCCCATCGCAAAAACAGCGGCCGTGATGTCGGGACCGTAGGAGACCAGACGCGTCGGCCAGCCGATCTGAACGCCCGCCTCCACAAGCTGTTCCGAAAAACGTTTGCCCCCGTGTTCGGCGCACATGAAGACGTAGAGATTCTTCTCCTGCAATTCCGTGGCGATCTTCTTCGCAATCTCCGGCGACGGCGCCGCCCCCACAATGGCGGCAAAGCCGGGCGCCGACCCGTCCACAAATTCGACGCCCCGTTTGCGGAAGATGACATCGTTTGCGGCGCCGAGCCAGATGTTATCCGGCAGGATATCCTCCTGATTGGTGTAAAAATTGGGATCTTCCAGATAACGGATCGCTTCAATCACCTCTTCGGCAAAAAAGGTCGCCATGCCCGCATCCAGCGCGGGCGCCAGGTAGGGAAGCGCCGTCTTTTCCTTGACCGGCGGCGGCAACAGCGTGCGACATCGGTCCAGGACCGGTTTCATGTCCGACATCTTTTTTACGGGAATTCCCAGAATGGCATAGATCACCGGCAGATAATAGGCCGTATCGGGAAATCCCACCTCCTGCTCGGGCCCCCACTTGTCGAGAGCCTCCTGATATTTTTTCTCGGCCCGTTCCACAATTTTGTGGGCCCCTCTGATGGCTGCGGATGCAATAATTTTTGACACGTGAAATCCTCCTTCCGGCTATCGGATGTAACACTCGTTATGAAATCGAGCGATGCAGATAAACATCAGGCGGCATCGATCTCGCGACGTTTGGCCATATCGAACAGAACCCTTTCCCGGGTCTTGTCGATACCCAGCGCTTTTCGTTTCTTGTCGATATGATCGATCATGGACTTTGCCGCCTTCAGGGGATCGCTCTCAAAGCCCCATTTCCCCTTCGTGATATTTTCGAATTCTTCAAACAGGTGTTTTGTGACCTCTTCGCTGCCGGTTGTCGGCCAGGTCGTGCCGAAAACGGTATAAACACCCGAAGCAACAAAATAGTGGCCGATGGCAACGGCCTTTTCGCTCATCCACTCGAGGGCGGCGCCCGCGGCCGGCAGATCGCTGATATCATCTCCCAGGCCGCCCGCCTTCACTACCGCCGTGGCCGCCAGGAGAATCCGACTGTTGTCGACACAGGACCCCATGTGCAGGACCGGAGGAATCCCGACGGCTTCGCAAACGGAGGCCAACCCCTCGCCTGCGTATTTTCGAGCCGCCTCCGGTGTAAGCAGTCCCGCCTTCCCGCAGGTCATTGCGGCGCATCCGGTGACCAGTACGATCACGTCGTTCTTGATCAATTCCTTGATGAGCGTCAGATTGGGGTCGTCGTGGGTCACGCGGGCATTGTTGCAACCGACGACGCCGGCGATCCCCCGTATACGCCCGTTGATGATGTTGTCGTTCAGTGGACGATAGGAGGCGCGGAACATGCCGCCCAGCAGATAGTTGATGGTTTCATAACTGAATCCCACCACCTGATCCGTCTTGTCATCCGGTATCTCCACGTTGGCCCGCCGGTTCTTGTAGTTGTCGATGGCCTCCATCAGGATCTTTTTGGCCACAGCAGTGGCATGATGTTCATCGAACTCGATATGCATGGCCCCTTCGATCTTCGCCTTCGGGGAGGTGGTAATCAGCTTGGTGTGATAGCATTTGGCGACCTGGGCCAGCGATTGCATTTCGCACTGCACGTCGACGACCATCACATCCACGGCCCCGGTCACAATCGCAAGTTCCTGCTGGAGAAAGTTGCCCGCCACCGGTATGCCGTGACGCATCAGGATTTCATTGGCGGAACAGCACATGCCCACCAGGTTGATCCCCTTGGCGCCCGTGGCCAGGGCCGCTTTTTTTATCTCCGGATCTTTCACCGCACCCACCAGCACTTCGGGGAGAAGCGGTTCATGTCCATGGACAACCACATTGATCTCGTCTTTTTTCAGAACGCCCAGGTTAATCTCGCCCAGCACCGGTACGGGATTCCCGAAAATGATGTCCTGAAGGTCCGTCGATATCATGGAACCGGCCCAGCCGTCGGCCAGCGCGCAACGGGCCGCCGATAAAAGGAGGCTCTTGTAATCCTGATCGACGCCCATGTGGGTGCGATGCATCAGCTCCACGACCTCGCGGTCGATGCCCCGCGGCACGATCCCCAGCTTCCGCCAGATTTCCTGCCTTTTGGCCGGCGCCCTTTTTACAAACCGGACCTCCCCCTGCTGGCGGCCAAATTCCTCGAGGGCCTTTTTACCCACCTCGATGGCAATCTCCTGAACAGAACGGTCGCCGATCTCCACATCCAGATCCATCGCAACCTGCAATAACTTTTGTTCGTCCTTGATTTTGAACTCGGGCACTTCTCCTTTGGCGGTCGCCAGAAAAGCCTCAGCGATGCCGCGGGCATGGTCCGAATGGGCCGCGGTTCCCGCCGCGACCATGCGGGCAAAGTTGCGGGCGGCGATCGTCTCGGCGGTTGCGCCGCAGAGCCCCATCCGTTTCTTCGCCGGACCATCCTTTTTCTTCGGCGCCGGGACGCGACACGGACCCATCGCGCAGTTCTTGCAGCAACTTCCTTCCGCACCGATGGGACAGGGTTTCATCGCCTCCGCGCGATCGAATATGGTTTCGCAACCGTCGACGGCGGCTTTTTGAATCATTTTGATCGTCGCCGGATCGATACTTTTCTTTTCCAAATCTGACATCATTTCCTCCTTCGTAACGCCGATCGGGGGCCAGTGTTTCTACGCCATTAAATCCGTAATCATCCCTCTGACAAGCCTGATGGCCTCGGGATGCCTCATGATCAATACATCCGCCCCGGCCAGCAGAAGCAGTTGTGCCGTAATGGCCTCCATCAGAATTCCTCTTTTGGCCGCATTACCCATGAGCGGTGAGTCTTCCGCTTTCGCTTCCTTCGTTTTCCAGATTTCCTTCCCCAGATCGCAGATGATGGGGAACTGCAGCCTCTCATCCTGCTGGGTGAGGGCGGCCATGCGGTCGCGCTCCATGACCGAGTAGGTATATTCGATTCCGTAGCCGAGTCCGCCGGTGGTCGGATCGACGATGACCTGTCCGTCCGGCACCCCGAGGTTGCCCAGCAGGATGTTGAGCTGCTTGGCCAGATTGATATCGATCGGGCTGTTGGCGGCCACGGTATGTTTGTAGGCAATGGCGCCGGCGCCGATCTGCTTGTAATTTTCCACCACAACGGGGCCAACGACGAGATTCATTCCATCGCAAGCCTCAGCGACTTTACGGAGCAGATCGGCATCCTTTTCGGGACTGCCGCTGCCGTTCACGATCACCGGAATATCCACGGCCGCTGCGACTTTTTTGGCCGTTTCCGTCGCCTGATCACTCGGGGTATTCAGACCGTTGGGATCGGTGCTGACCAGTTGCAGCGCAATCAGATCTGCGCCATAGGCCGCCGCCTTTTTGGCCCAGGCAACGGGATCACTGAGAACATCGCGGTAGGGTTCCAGAGCGGCCGCCGACCAGTCATCGGGCGCTGTATCGTACACCTCGATCGCAATGCGAGGGGGATGGGGCATTTCCCCTTCAAAGAGATGAAAAGGATAAGAGGTTTCCCCCCCCACCGTGATCGCCTTGGGTCCTTTTCCCAGTACGACTTCCTTGATCTTTCCCGTATAGGTAGTTTTGGGTATTGCGAATGCCATGAGTTTTTCCTCCTGTTAATGGACCGCCTCTCCTGCATGGGGCTTTATCCGGCAAGAACCGGAATGTTCCCCCTTGAATTTGAAGCGTTGTGATCAACGAACCCCTGTTTTTAAATAGGCCATCATATCTTCCCGTGTTTTCAATTTTTCTCGCCAGTTCTCGGGTTTTTCGGGTTTTCCCTCTTCGTAGGTCTCGCCCAACACCTGAACCTTGCTCCCATCAAAAGAGGTCTTTTCTTCCAATTGCTGAGACATTACCGCCCCCTCCTTTCTGCAGAATTTTTCGATATGGTTTTCATCCTGTATGTTTCACGCCGGCGGCGATTCCCGCGGCTTTTACGGTATTCATCATCAGCATCGTGATCGTCATCGGGCCGACGCCGCCGGGAACCGGGGTAATGGCGCTTGCCTTTTCCTTCACGCTTTCGAAATCGACGTCACCGCAGAGTTTGGCCTTGCCCTCCGGCGTAACCCCGATCCGGTTCACGCCGACATCGATCACCACGGCTCCCTCCTTCACCATATCGGCGGTAATGGCCTTCGGTTTTCCGGCGGCAACGATCAGGATGTCCGCCCGTTTCGTGTGGAAGTCCATGTTTTTGGTACCGGTATGGCAGATGGTTACGGTGGCGTTGGCCCCTTTTTGTTTTTGCAGAAGAATATTGGCGATCGGCTTCCCGACAATGTTCGAACGGCCGACGACCACGACCTCCGCACCGCTGGTCTCGACGCCGCTCCGGATCAGAAGCTGCTGGATGCCCGCCGGTGTGCAGGGGAGATAATCCGCCTCGCCGATCATCAGTTTTCCCACGTTGATCGGATGAAAACCGTCCACATCCTTGCGGGGGTCGATGGCGAGGAGCACATTTGTCTCATGGATGTGTTTGGGCAGCGGAAGCTGCACGAGGATGCCGTGAATTTTGGGATCCTTGTTGTACTTCTCGATCAGCGCGAGCAGATCCCCCTCCGAAATGTTTTCCGGCTGGTTATCCTGAATCGAATAAAACCCCAGTTCTTTGGAGATCTTCTGCTTTGCGGTTACGTAACTGATCGACGCGGGATTCTGACCCACCAGGATGGTCACCAGCCCTGGGACCACGTTGTGCCCACTCTTCAGATGCGCCGTCTCCTGCTTCAACTCTTCCCTGATCTGCCGCGCGATTTCATTGCCGTTGATCAATTTTGCCGTCATCTTCCCCTAGCTCCTTTCCTTTCCGTTTCGGTTGTCACGGAAGCCATGCTTTATTAAAAAGCCCGTTTCATGGGATATACCGCTCAAAAATATGCCACGCCTCCTGCACGGACGGAACCGAAGAGGGAAGCCGGAAGGTCGGTGTTCCATTGCGGTCAAAGCGGTTGATCTCCTCGTCGGAAGGGATAACCCCTGCCAGATCGAGGCGGTTTTTTTTGATCTCTTCCGCGGTATCCTGCTGCAGCGGGCCCGCCATACGATTCAGAACGAGGAGATCCTTTTTGATGTTCAGCTTGAGTTCCCTTACAAGATCACGAATCCGCGCCGCGGTCATGATGCCCCGCCGGCTGGAATCGGAGAGCACGAAAAGCAGGTCCACATCCCTCGTGGTCAGACGACTAAAATGCTCCATCCCCGCTTCATTGTCAATCACAACATACGGATAATTTTCCGTAAGCAGGTCGATATATTTGCGGGCGAGGGTGTTGGCGGCGCAGTAGCAGCCGGCCCCCTCCGGACGCCCCATGACCAGCAGATCGAATCCTTTGGCCTCCGTCAGGGCCTCCTGCACCTTGTACTCAAACCAGACATCCTTGGTCATGCCCGTGGGAACCTCTTCCTTCATCAGTTCCCGCATCTCCCCGATGGTCGATTTGACTTCGATCCCCAAAACTTCATTCAGATTCGCATTGGCGTCCGCATCGACGGCCAGAACGGGACCCCTGTTTTTTTCCAGCAGGTAGCGGATGATCATGCCGGCAAAAGTTGTTTTCCCCGTGCCCCCTTTTCCGGAAACCGCAATCGTAAAGCTCATGGTCTCAAGCCGCCTCCCTTCTGGCGCGCAGTCGTTCCTGCACCCTTGGGAAGGCGGAGGCGTCCGTGTGCGGCAGAAACATGGCGGCCATGAATTCATCCATGAAGCCGGTATGGTTGCTTAATTCCAGATTGGTCATCATCAGCGCTATCCTTTCCGTCTCTTTCAGGAGTTCCTTGGAAAAGGAGAGCAGTCTGGCGCCCAGCAGGGAGCCGTTTCCGACAAAGATGAATTTCCGTGCGTCGATTTCCGGCAGCAGCCCGATGAAAATGGCTTTTTCCAGATCCAGATGACGGCCGAATCCTCCGGCGATGATAATCTGATCCAGATCCTTGAAACCAAGACCGACGCTCTTCAACAGCACCTTGCAGCCTGCATAGATGGACCCTTTGGTGCGGATCAGATTTTCAATGTCGATCTCGGTGAGGGCAATGTCATTCTGGATGCGCGTTTCATTTTTATAGGCAAGGACATATTCGTAACCATCCTCTCCTTTTCTGACCCGTTTCGTCGGAAGATTCTGATGGAACTTTCCCTTCTGATCGATGATGCCCGCCTCCAGAAGCTCCGCCACCGCGTCGATCAATCCCGATCCGCAGATCCCGATCGGCTTGACCCGGCCGATGGTCAGAATCATCGGTTCGCAGGTACGGGGGTTGATGCTGACCTCTTCGATGGCGCCGCGCGTCGCCCGCATGCCGAATTTGATGCCCGCCCCCTCGAACGCCGGACCGGCGGAACAGGAGACGCTGGCCAGCCAATCCTTGTTGCCGATCACAATCTCCCCGTTGGTGCCGATATCCATGTAGAGGGTCAGCGCCTCCCGCTGGAAAATTCCGGAACCCAGAATGCCTGCCACAATATCGCCGCCCACATAACTGGCCACCAACGGGAAGAGATAAACGTGGACATGGTCGCCAACGTTGATCCCCAAATGGACGGCCCGCACCGGCGGTATCAGATTTGCGGTGGGAACGTAGGGCGCCTCGCGAATATATTTGGGATCAATCCCCAACAGCAACTGGGTCATGGTGGTGTTGCCCGCCACGACCAGATGGGAGATCAGGGATCGGTCGATCCGGCTCATTTTCAGCAGCTCGTCGATAATGCCGTTGATCGTGGAGACCACCGTCTCCTGCATCTTTTTCAGACCGCCCGGCTTCTGGGAATAGACAATCCGGGTGATGACGTCTTCCCCATAACTGATCTGGGGATTGTAATCGGAGGCCTCGGCCATCGCGAAGACGGTCGCGCCGTCACAAGCGCCGTCGGGGCAGGCGGCAACCTTGCATTCGTTCAGATTCAGAATCTGACCGAAAATGGTCGTGGTGCCGATATCCAGAACGATGGAATAGTTTTGTTGTCGGTTGTCGCCCGCTTCGACGTTGATCAGTTTATATCCCTTCCGGGTCTGCACCAGGGTTACGGTAACCTTCCAATCGGCCTTTCTGAGGAGCCGGCTCAATTTCATGATCATTCGGAAATCGCTGGAAATTCCATTGATGCCGTGCTGCCGGTGTATGGCATGGGTCAGGCGGGTCAGGTCGCTCACGTTATCGTTCAGGGTAGGCGGATCCAGCTCCACATAGCGCTTGAATACGGTGGGATCGACATCCCACCCCTGAACCAGTTGAAAAATATCCTTCGGCGAAAGGAGATAAGGGGCGGCGTGCCGATCGCCTTTCAGCGCCAGCACGGACTTATCAACCTGCGATTCCAGCGGGATATCGACATCGACGTCGCCGGTGACGGTCGAGAGGCAGGCGAGGCGGTAGCCGTCGGCATACTCCGCATCTGAAAGCTCGGCGTGCATCGGCGACGCAACCGCGCCGCCGACGATTTTAACCTTGCATTTCCCGCAGGTCGCATTGCCGCCGCAGGAGGCGTTGATGTGAATGCCGGCCTCCATAGCCGCCTGGAGGAGATTTTCCCCTTCGTCAACAAAGATGTGTCTGTCACTCGGATGAAACGTGACCTTGTGTTTCCCCATCACCAAAACCGTTTCCCAAAAAAACAGGGCACGATATTTCGTGCCCCTTGAATCAGGTTAAAACAACCCCTTGACCTTCCCCGTCTCTACATCCACATCCACCCTTCTGTAGGCAGGATCGGAGCCTGTCCCCGGCATTAGGCTGATGTTCCCTGTCACCGGGCAGAGGAATTTCGCACCGGCAAAGATCAAGACGTCACGAACCGGCAGGATCCAGCCTTTTGGGACTCCCTTGCGAGTTGGGTCAGCCGACAGGCTGAGGTGGGTCTTTACCATCATCGTATTGAAATCCCTCAATGCAGGATCAGCCTCAAACCGTTTGGCTTTGGCTTCAGCCTCAGGGGTCCAGGAAACGCCGTCGGCGCCATATACTTCTTTTGCGATGAGCTCAACCCTTTGTCTGAGAGGCAATTCCAGCGGGTAGAGGAATTTGAGTTTGACTTTATCTTTGCAGGCGTCCATGACGACATCGGCAAGCTCAAGGGCGCCATCGCCACCTTTGAGCCAGTGCTCAGAAAGGGCAACACGGGCACCTGCCTGCTCGGCATACTTTCTGACCATTGCGATTTCTTTCTTTGTGTCGGTGTGGAACGCATTAATGCAGACCACCGGGTTGATTCCGGATTTCCGGATCACCCCGATGAGGTGGGTCATGTTGCAGAGGCCTTTTTCAAGAAGAGCCAGGTTCTCCTTTGTATATGCATCCGGTAAAGGCCGTCCGGGAACGACCGTCGGTCCCCCTCCGTGCATCTTCGATGCCCTGATCGTTGTCGTCAGAATAGAGACATTGGGAGTCAGGCCGCTCAACCGACTCTTTACGTTCCAGAATTTCTCAAAGCCGATGTCCGCGGCAAAGCCGCTCTCCGTAACATGGTAATCGAACATCTTCAGTCCGACCCGATCGCCGATGATGGAGGACTGTCCCACGGCGATGTTGGCAAAAGGACCGGCGTGGACCAAACAGGGCTGATACTCGGTGGAGGACATCAGCGTGGGGTTGATGGTATTTCTCATCCACGCACACATGGCGCCCGCCACCTCGAGGTCGGTAGTCGTAACCGGCTTTCCCTTCTTATCATAGGCGACGACAATATTGCCCAACCTTTCCCGAAGGTCCTTGAGGTCCCGGACAATGGAAAGAATAGCCATGAGTTCGGAGCTTACCGCAATCCCGAATTTGGATTGCATCGTAAAGCCGTCCAGCTTGCCCCCCAGACCTATAACAATGTTTCGTAACGACTGGGCGCAAAAATCCATAATCCAGCCCATTTCAACATTATTTGGATCGATGTCGAGCCGCTTGAGTTTCCGTTTCGCCAGTTCCGCATCGTCATAATTCCGTTCGTGCTGCATCCTGGACGTTAAAGCGACCATGGCCAGGTTATGGGCATTGATAATGTCGTTAATGTCCCCGGTGAGACCAAGCGAGAATTCAGTCATGGGGATGAGAAGGGATTTGCCTCCTCCTGCAGCCGTTCCTTTCACATTCATGGTTGGACCGCCGGAAGGTTGACGGAGACAACCACCGACACTTTGCCCTCTTTTGCCGAGCCCCTCGATCAAACCCATACTCGTCGTCGATTTTCCTTCTCCGAGGGGGGTTGGTGTGATCGCTGTAACCTCAATATACTTTCCGTCCGGCCTTTTTTTCAGACGCTCCATAATCTTGAGGAAATCAAGTTTGCACAATTTCCCCATAGGGATAATTTCATCCGCTTGAAGGCCAAGTTTATCCCGCCACTGATCGACGGTGGGCATATTTTCCTCCGCTATGTCCGCAATCTGCCAATCTGCAAGTTTTCTTGGATCTGCCTTCATATACTTTTTCGAGATATTGAAACCCATAAGTATTACCCCCCTTCCTTCTCAAGATTGTGCCTTCAACGACTTTTTCCGCAGATGGCCCGGCAGGACAAGGGCGCCGCCAAAGACATCCTACGGACCGATACCTCCAGCCCCAAAAGCCTGTCAGGGGCAACCATCGAATATATGTTATGAACTTGGGTCAATTTAGCAACCGGGAAAATGGTGAACCGCATATCGGCGCCGGGAGCAACGCGATCGGTATCCGTTGCCTCTCCGTCCGCACGCATCAGACGATTGCCGCGGGGATGGATAACAATCGAGCATCTATGACCATCATTCTGCATACTTACCAAAACAATCGAATCTATTGGGTTTTTCTAGAAAGTCTAAATCGCGTAGCTCATATCAACAAGGTAAATTCCTGTCAAGAACTATTTTGCAGCTATTTTGTAATCCATGAGACTCTACTTACGGGTTCCCGTCTCCTATGGATGATCATCCCCGACAGCGGACCCCTTTTTCAGATAGAAGAGTCGTCAAGCCATTTTTTCGC
>JAPLJX010000373.1 GCA_026388375.1 Deltaproteobacteria bacterium | reverse complement strand
GCGCTTCATCAAGTATTCCATCCTGGCAGGATCGGCTCTGGGCGTGGGGCTGGGAGGACGTCTTCTTCTTTCGGAAAACGATGCGGTTCCCTTTACCCCGGCGCCGCCGCCATCACAAAGAACCAGCGGCTCGAAGGCCCCCAGAGTCATTTTCATATCCGTCGACTCTCTTGATCCCCGCTACTTATATTTGAACAGCCTCGGCCAGACCGGCGGGCGCGATGGCGACTGGTTGATGCCCCAGGTTCGAAAATTTCTGGAGGGCGGGGTGTGGTTCGAACATACCCGCTGTCATATGCCGGCCATCACCGACCCGAACCACCTCAACGCGCTGGCCGGAACCTCCACCGCCCAGACCGGCCTCAACAGCGTATCTCTCCAATTTTTTGACTGGAAAGAAGACGGTTCCGCCAACATTGTGACGCCCAGCCTCTCTTTCGTCCGGGACGACCAGGGCCGTCCGGTGGACACCCTTTTTTCGGCCTGGAAAAGAAAATGGCCCAGTTCCAGGACCTTTTTCTCTTCCGGCAAGGAATGGGTGGCCCGGATGTTCGACGTCCCGAGTTCCGGCGTGGACATCATCATGGGCGGGTCCCGCTATCCGGGCTACATCGATCCACCGCCCAAAGGCTATCGATTTTACGATCCGCCCGGGAATGTCAACCCGGAAAACCTTGGCGCGTCCGAGGACCAGAAAACCTTTTCCCGCGTGGTTTATGAAAACAACCCCACCCATTTTCCGCCCGACATGTGGTTGGTCAACTCGACTTTAAAAATGCTGAGCCACGAACTCCCCGATTTCGGCGTGGTCCTGCTGGCCCAGATGGACGACCTCCAGCACGGGCTGGGCGCAGCCTGGGATCCGGAGGAGTTCGATTCCCGCATGATGAACGGACGAGGGCCGATCATGGTGAGTCGGATCAATCCCACCATGGTCTTTCAGAAAGCGGTTCTCGATGGGGTCAGAGACGTGGACCGTCATTTTGGCCGTCTGGTGGAGGGGATCAGGAGCATGCCCAACTACCGGGATGCGATTCTGGTCTTGTACAGCGATCACGGCCACTTGACCCACCGCTCTAAGGAGACCATACAGGATATATTCATGAGATCGGTTTTCGGCCGATACGACCGGGGCACGGACACAAATCTGGTGGACATTTTGGCTCGGGCCGGGGTGATTCAGGGCGACGAACTGGATTACCGGGGCTTCTGTCCGATCACCGGTTCTAGCGTGGGTGCGGTCTTTTTCAGGGGGTCGGATCTGGGCCACCGCCTGGGGAAAGCCCGACTCGCCCAGGATGCTTTGCTCCAACATCGTGTGAAGAACCCTATAACCGGCGGTTGGGAATGTCCCTGGGACGTTCTTACCATGACAGAAATGGAAAAAGGTCTGCCCGGGGTCTCTGAACCCGGCGAACTTTACCACCCCCATTTCGCCAGGAACAACCAACCGGGAACGCTGCACTGGCCGGACCTTATGCTTGTCGCCAAAAATAACTGGCAACTTCCGGCGGTGATGGGGCTTCTGACCAACGTGGGGGTGAAAATTCCGGGATTTATCGTGAACCGGATGGCCCCATGGAGGGCCATGATCGGCGGGCACGGTTCGGCAGACACCCAAAAAATTCTGATGGCCATAGAGGGACCGGGGGCGGCTAAAGGTAAAGTTGTCTCGGACCCGGACTTCAAAATAAATTATCGATTGGCGGACCTTGCCGTCACATTGGCCGACATCCTGGGTCTGGAATTGAGGAGTTCGACCATCGGACAAAATCGGTCCCGAGAAATTAAAAACATTTGAACCAAAAAGGAACCCCTCCTATTATAAAGGAAATATAAAATATACGCTGCCTTGAGACGAAAAATGATGACTTTCAAGGAAAGGTAGGATCAGAAATGGCTCTGCCTTTTTTTATTGAACACTTCAAGCGGCAATCATTGATTTTTCAATTTTGTACTTTTGATGACTTGGTAGGTGAACGAGATGAAGGACATTGCGCGCGCATTCATCCACGGTCTCGACAGCAGCAGCCGGGGAACGAAGGGGAGTTACTTCCGGGCGAGATATCCGGGGATGTTCACGGAAGACTACTCCGGCCCTCTCGAGGAGCGGATGGCGCAGTTGGAGAAGGGCCTCTCCGGAACGGGAAATCTGATCCTCGTCGGGTCGAGCTACGGGGGCCTCATGGCGGCTATCTTTGCGTGCGGAAACGAAACCCGCGTCCGGCGGCTTATTCTGCTCGCCCCGGCCCTCGGCCACGCCGATTTCACCACCTTTTCCCGGCTGCCGCTGCAGATCCCCGTCACCCTCTACCACGGACGGTTCGACGTCGTCGTGCCGCCCGAGCCGACCCGCCGGATCGCCGCGCATCTCTTCGGAAACCTGGACCATCACCTCGTGGAGGACGACCACAATCTCCACCGGATCTTCCCGACGCTGGACTGGGACGCTCTGCTGGAGATCCCGGGAAAGGATTTGCTGGTCTAGGCCGGGGGCATCCCTTTTTAGCCGCCCGCCGCGCGGCGTCTCTCCGACCCCGTTTTTTAGAACCCCCTAAGGCTTCTGACGATTGCCGGCATCCCCCTCCCCGCCCAGGATCTTCCCGAGATCGCCGGCAGTCTCCTTTCCCTTCTCTATCGCATCTTTCCCCTTGTCGATCCCCTTGTCCAGCACGGTCTTTCCCTTGTCAACCCATTCTTTGCCCTTCTCGTAAGCATCCTTTCCCTGATCAACGGCCTTACCCACCCCGACCCTGACCTTCTCCATGGCATCCTTTAGGTTGGCGGGTCTCGACTCCGGATACTGGAAGTAGAAATAGCCGCCGATCAACACGGCGACAAGGATCAGAATCAGCGCCAGTTTGATCAGGCTCTTGAACAGGAAATAGACGAGCAGCAGGGCGGCAAAGCAAACCGCTATCGCAACCAGCGGATGTGCGGTCACGGAACGAACGATCCCTTCCATGGGTCGCCTCCTCCAGAAATTGGCCCCATTCTACCGGGAACGAGAGGAAAAGACCAGAAATCGTTTCATCTTGACAAAAGAAGCGCCGGGCGATTAGATGCCGGAGAGGAAAGGGCGCATTGACAACGGGAATGGATCGAAAAGGGAAAGCGGAAATGGTCAGGGTCGCCGTGGCGACGCTCGGCTGCAAGGTCAACCAGTGCGAATCGGCGGGGATCGCGGAGGCGCTCGTCGCCCGCGGGATCACCCTCGTCCCGTTCGAGGCGGCGGCGGACGGCTATATCATCAACACCTGTACAGTCACCGGCCGAACGGACTACCAGTCCCGCCAGCTCATCCGTCGGGCGATCCGGAAAAACCCGGCGGCGGCCGTCCTGGTCACCGGCTGCTATGCCCAGAGGGCCCCGGAGGAGATCGCCCAAATCCGTGGCGTTCGGTTCATCGCCGGCAACGCCGAAAAGGAAAGAATCCCCGATATCCTCTGTGAAATGACGGCCGGCGCACCGCGGGTCCTGGTCGGCAACATTCGGAATGAAAAGGGGATCTCCCGCCTCGGGGCAACCCTCTTCCCGGGGCACACCCGCGCCTTCCTGAAGATCCAGGACGGCTGCGACGCCTTTTGCAGCTACTGCATCGTCCCCCATGCGCGGGGCGCAAGCCGGAGCCTCCCCGCTCCGGAGGTCGCGGAAAGGATCTCTTCGATCTCCCGGGCCGGTTACCGGGAGATCGTCCTCACGGGGATCCATCTCGGCGCCTGGGGCCGCGATCTCCAACCGCGGACGGATCTCGGAACCCTCATCCGGCGGATCGCGGAAGGGTGCGCCGTGGAACGCCTCCGGCTGAGTTCGATCGAACCGCGCGAACTGAACGCGGAACTGATCGCCCTCATCGGGGCGTCCGGAACCGTCTGCCGCCACCTCCATATCCCCCTTCAGAGCGGCGACGACGGAATTCTCGCCGCAATGCGAAGGGATTACGATGCGGCCTTCTTCCGGGACCTCGTCCGGAAGCTCCATGCGGCTGTCCCCGGCATCGCCGTCGGGATCGACGTGATGGCAGGCTTCCCGGGCGAGACCGAGGAGGCCTTTCAAAACACGCTGCGCCTGGTGGAAGAGATTCCCGTCACCTACCTCCACGTCTTCCCCTACTCGCGGCGGCCGGACACGCCCGCCGCAATGATGGCGGGACAGATCCCCGAGCCGGAGAAAAAAAGACGGGCGGAGCGACTGAGGGCGGTCGGGGCGGTGAAACGGCAGAAGTTCGCCGAGAAGTTCATCGGTACGCCGCTTTCGGTTCTCGTCGAAGGAAGAACCGATAAAGAGACCGGATTTCCTGTCGGATTCTCAGACAACTACATCCCCGTCGCGGTTCGCGGCAACGGGGCAACCGCGAACCGGATCGTCCGGGTGATGCCCGAAGCCTTCCGGGAAGGCCGCCTGATCGCAGAGGTTATGCATGACGACCCCTGAAAATTGTCTTAAGAGTCTTGAAATTGGAGCGGCTTCGTAAAAAGGCCGCAGGCAAGGCGCGCGAATCCTGAGGAATGAGGCGTCGGGGACATGTTCCGGAAGCCCAAAGGGATCGGAACGTGTCCCCGGAACACACCGCAATGACGACGGATGAAGCGCAATGCAGCATCCGGACTTTTTACGTGGCCGTCATGCATGACGGTCGAAACAACGGATTTGGAACGATTGAGAGAACATCATGAATGAGGAACGGGTTCAGGCACTGACGGGGTTGGAGGACCGGCTCGGCTGGTATTTCGCGGATATCGATCTTTTGGACAACGCACTGACGCACCGGTCGTTCGTCAACGAAAATGCGGGCCTCGCCTGCCGGGACAACGAACGGCTGGAGTTTCTGGGCGACGCCGTCCTGGAGCTGACCGTGAGCGACATGCTGATGAGAAAATTCCCCGACCATTCCGAAGGGCAGCTCTCGAAACTGCGGGCCTCCGTCGTCAACGAACAGCCGCTGGCGGAACTGGCCCGGAGGTTCGGAATCGGGGAACACCTTCTGCTTGGCAAAGGGGAAGAGGGTTCAGGCGGCCGAATGAAACCCTCGCTTCTTGCAAATGCCTTCGAATCGCTCATTGCCGCGATGTACCTGGACGGCGGCTTCGACCGGACCGCCGCCTTTATCCGCCAACTCTTCGAACCGCTGATCGAGAAGGGGGATCTCTCCACGATCTACAGGGACTACAAGACCGCCGTTCAGGAGATGTGCCAGGTCCTGTTCCGGGAAATGCCGCGCTACATGGTAATCTCCGAAACCGGCCCGGATCACGACAAGCGCTTCGAGACGACCCTCATGATCGGCGAGCGGGTGATCGCGACGGGAGCAGGCCGGAGCAAGAAGGAGGCGGAGCAGCAGGCGGCCCGAATCGCCATGGAGAAGCTCCGATGATCATCCCCGTCTTCCTGATGAACCGGGGCTGTCCCCACCGCTGTCTGTTCTGCAACGAGCGACTGACCGCGGGAGATCACCCGGAGAGGGTCACGGAAGCGGCGTTCGCCGAAACCGTCCGCGCCCACCTGGAGAGCGCCCCGCGGAGGGGCGGCCCTGTGCAGATCGCTTTTTACGGCGGGACTTTTACCGGGATGGAACGGGAGGAACAGCGCCGTCTGCTCGACATGGCCGCACCCTTTCTCCGGGAGGGGGCGGTGGACGGCCTCCGGATCTCGACGCGTCCCGACGGGATCGACAAGGAGGCTCTCGATCTTTTCCAGACCGCCGGCGTCACGACCGTAGAGGTGGGGGCGCAGTCGCTGCATGACGGCGTGCTGATTGAATCCCGTCGGGGTCACACGGAAACCGACACCGTCCGGGCGCTCACCCTGCTCCGGGAAAAGGGTTTCGAAACGGGAATCCATCTGATGGCCGGTCTGCCCGGGGACAGCCCCGGCCGTTTCGCCGAAACCATCCGGAAGACCATTGCGCTCCGTCCGGATATGGTCCGGATCCATCCCACGCTCGTCCTTCGGGATACCGCCCTCGCTCAGGCCTTTCATCAAGGGGCGTACAAGCCCCTGACCCTCCCCGAGGCGACGGATCTCTGTAAAAATGCCCTCAAGGCGCTGACCGCGGCGGGGATTCCCGTCATCCGTCTCGGCCTCCAGACCACACGGGAGCTGGAAGAACCGGGGGCCGTCGTCGCGGGGCCTTTCCACCCGGCCTTCCGGTCTCTCGTGGAAACCGCCCTTTTCCTGGAGTTCGCCGCCGCCCTGATCTCATCCGTCGAACAGGGGAACGGTGTCTCTTCCGGAATAGCCGACGCCGACAGGTTGACCGCCCACTTCACCATCTCTCCGGCCGATCTCTCCAGCTTTTGCGGCGCCGGGCGGGGAAACATCTCTTTCCTGAAGGAACGCTTCGGCATCGAAGAAATCCGCGTCACGGCCGATCCCGCCCTTTCCCGGGGAAACGTGATCCTGACGCACGGAAACAGACAACTGCAGGCGGACGGCTCCGGTCGGATCACGGGGTTTCACAGGGAAGGTTTGCATGCGGATGGCCGACGTGGTATCGTGTCACCCGTATTGTGAAACGGATTTTCCGGAATTCGGCATCTCCTCATCGGGAATTATGGGGACACCTTGCTGCAAGGTGTCCCCATAATTCCCGACCCAACTGCAACGGAGGCGGACGTGTTCAAATCGGGTTTCATCGGCATCATCGGCAGGCCCAATGTGGGAAAATCGACGCTTCTGAACGCGATCGTCGGCGAGCGGATCGCCATCACGACGCACAAACCCCAGACGACGCGGAACCGAATCATGGGGATCCGGAACCTTCCGGAGCCGCAGCCGGGGCAACTGATTTTTCTCGACACGCCGGGGATTCACCGCGGAACGACGCCCCTGAACCGGGCGATGATCGAGGCCGCGACTGGAACCTTCGGAACCGTTGATCTCATTTTACTCCTCACCGAGGCGGCCCCTCTCCCCCACCCGAACGACCGGTTCATTCTGGAATCCCTCCGGGAAAAACCGATCCCCGTTTTTCTCGTGATCAACAAGATCGATCTCGTGGAAAAACCGCTGCTGCTGCCGCTGATCGAGGCATACGGCAAACTTTTTCCATTCCGGGAGATCCTGCCGATTTCTGCACTGAAAGGCCGGGGCGTGGACGTCCTGACCGCGGAGATCTGGAAGATCCTCCCCGAGGGGCCGCGGTACTTCCCCGAGGAGATGATGACGGACCGCTCCGAGCGTTTCATCGCCGCCGAAATCATCCGGGAGAAGATCACCCTCCGCACTCACAAGGAGATCCCCTACGTGACCGCCGTCGTCGTTGACGCCTTCAAGGAGGACGAGGCGAAGAACATGATTCGGATCGCGGCGACCATCCACGTGGAAAAGGAGTCGCAGAAGGGGATCATCATCGGCAAGAGAGGCGCGATGCTCAAGGAGATCGGCACAAGGGCGCGCCTGGAGATGGAGAAGTTCTTCGCCGCAAAGGTCTTCCTCGAACTCTTCGTCCGCGTCGCGAAGGACTGGACCCACGACCCCCGTATGCTCCAGGAGTTCGGGTACCGGGAGAAGGGGTAATACCCTTTATTTTTCCACCTTCGTCAGCTTCGCTCCGAGCCGGGAGGCGATGATCACCAGCGTCGTGGAGATGAAGATCATCAGGATCCCCAGAGCGGAGAGCCTCCCCCACAGACCGTCTTCGGCGAACCGGAGGATCTGGACGGCGAGGACCTCCGTCCCCGGTCGGGAGAGGACGACGGAGAGGCTCAGCTCGCGGACAAACATCGTCGCCATCAGGATCCAGCCGGAGACGATTCCCGGAACCAAAAGCGGAATGACGATCCGGCGCATCGTGTAGAACGGCCCGCCGCCGCAGACCCGGGAGGATTCCTCCAGGTTGCTGTGGATCTGGACGAAGGCGCTGGTCAACGGCCGGATTCCGTAGGGCAGGTATGTCGCGATGTAGCCGATCAAGAGNTAGAGCGGCGTCCGGACGAAAAACCACATGAAGCCGATGCCGACGACGATCCCCGGGAAGGAAAATGAGAGAAAACTTAAGGATTCGAGAAAGCCGGATGCCTTTGTACGGACCTTGACGATCACATAGGCGACGAAGAAGGAGAGGATCATCCCCAGCGTCGCCCCGCCGACGCCGAGAATGAGGCTGTTCTTGAGTGACAGCAGCGAGACGGGGTCCTTGAGGACCGCGATCCAGTGCTTCCAGCTCATCATCGCGAAGGCCTTCGCGCTCGGAACCATGGAG
This sequence comes from Deltaproteobacteria bacterium, assembly GCA_026388375.1. Lineage (GTDB taxonomy): Bacteria > Desulfobacterota > Syntrophia > Syntrophales > UBA5619 > UBA5619. The sequence goes on along the minus strand of JAPLJX010000373.1, from coordinate 136 downwards.
TACGGAACGACGGAGGTATAGAAGAGGAACAGGACCGGCAGGACGATCAGCACGAACGACAGCAGCGCGACGATTCCGAAAAGGGGATACCGGGCCCCCTTCAAGTCGATCACGCTCGGCCGGTAGCCCCGGCTGG
>JAPLJX010000399.1 GCA_026388375.1 Deltaproteobacteria bacterium | reverse complement strand
GGTGGCGAAGTACTCCCCCAATGCCACCCTGATCATCGTCAGCAACCCCCTCGATGCGATGTGCCATGTCGCCCATGACGTCAGCGGCTTCCCCAAAAACCGCGTGATCGGCATGGCCGGCGTGCTCGATTCGGCCCGTTTTCGTTCCTTCATCTCCATGGAACTCAATGTCTCCGTCGATAACATCCACGCCTTCGTCCTCGGTGGACACGGGGATACGATGGTGCCGCTGCCCCGTTACTCGACCGTGGCCGGCATTCCGATCACGGAGCTGATCCCGAAGGAACGACTGGATGCGATTGTGACCCGGACCCGGAACGGCGGGGCGGAGATCGTCAGCCTCCTGAAGACGGGAAGCGCCTTCTACGCCCCGACCTCCTCGGCCGTGGAGATGGTGGAGTCGATCCTGAAGGACCGCAAGAAGATCCTGGCCTGTGCCGCCTACCTCGACGGCGAGTACGGAATCAAGGGTCTGTTCATCGGCGTGCCTGTGAAGCTGGGCAAGGGCGGGATCGAGGAGATCATCCAGATTAAACTGACCGCCGAAGAAAACGCCGCACTGAAGAAGTCGGCGGCGGCGGTGCAGGAGCTCGTCGACACCATGAAGAAGATGGCGTAACGGCTTGAAAGAAAAATGTTAGCTTAAAAGGGGCCTTCCCGCTGCTTGGGAGGGCCCTTTTTAATTGATGGCGCCGGTCCCATTCTCCCCTGGGCTATCGGAAGGGGGAGGGGGCGGGGGAGGAAGAGGGGTGCCGGATCCACCTGTATTGGCGGCGACTGGGAGGGATGGGGCGCTTTTCCATCCCTGGTGCGTCCCGAAACGGGTGACCAGGGTGGCCCCCAGGCCGATGACGATTGCGATCGCCTTGACCATCCAGCCGATATACGGAATCCAGCCGATGAGCCAGAGGATCAGCAGGCCCCAGAAGGTTTCCCGGACGATTCCCGGGTTGGGCCGCTTGAGCAGGCTGAGAAACTTTCTACCGATGATCCGGGCGACGGCAATGAAACCGAGCAGCACCGAACAGACGACGACGATCACCTCCAGCGGGATCAGCGCGATGCCGACGACCGAGATTGTCAGCAGGAGCGCCAGCGGGGCGATCAGGACGAGGCCCAGGATGCCGCAGAGGATCACCTTGAGGGTGTTTTCATGGATAGCCTCCGAGACGATCCGGACCGGCTTCGGCAGCAGGGCGGCGATCAGGAGCGCCAGGACCAGGATGACCAGAAAGATCGAGAGCGAGATGACGGCAAAAATCCAGGACCAGCCCTCCCACTCACTGCTCAGCGCGGTCGTCAGAATTTCGTAGAGATTGGAGGAGTTGATCTCCGTCAGGTCGCCGCCGACCTCCGCATCCCTTGCGATGACGATGACCCCGCCCAGGGAGACGACATTCCCTTTCACGACCGCCGTCTTCGTCAGGACCACCGATCCGCCGACGGCAACGACGCTTTTCTCCACAGCGCCGCTCACCGTGACCTGGCCGCCGATCGCGACCACGCTGTGGATCTTCTGTCCCTTCTCGATCGTCACATCACTGCCGATTTTGACGATGCTTGTCTCCGTGGAAGCAATGGCCGCCGGTCCGAAGAGCAGGCCAAAAATGAGAAGCAAGCCCAGGACCCTTTGAATCGGTTTCCAGTTTCCGCTTGAAAAAACCACGGACGCCCCTGTGCCGCGTCCCGCTCCGTTTATCCGTTTCCTTAATACCGCCCTCATGTTGTTTCTCTCCGCTGACGAAAATATTCAATCACACCGGGCAAGACCGAAAGGATGACGATGGCGATGATGACCAGCGTGAAGTTGTTCTTGATCATCGGAAGATTTCCGAAATAATAGCCCCCGAAGATGAACAGGGCGATCCAGGAGATGCCGCCGATGACGTTGTAGGAGATGAACCGCGCGTAGGTCATCCGGCCGATCCCGGCGACGAAGGGGGCGAAGGTCCGGATGATCGGCATGAAGCGGGCGATGACGATGGTCTTGCCGCCGTGCTTCTCGTAAAACCGGTGGGTCCTCTCCAGATACGCCTTCTTGAAAAAACGGCCATCCTCCTTCTGGAAGATCTTCGGCCCGATGTAGTGGCCGGCGGCGTAATTCACCGTATCCCCGGCGATGGCTGCGACGGAAAGCGTGATGAACAGCCACTCCACCTCCAGCGGTCCCTTGAGGTAGGGGTTGGCGGCGAAGGCGCCGAGGCCGAAGAGGAGCGAATCGCCCGGGAGGATCGGCGTGACCACGAGCCCCGTTTCGCAGAAAATGATCAGGAAGATGATCACATAGGTCCAGACGCCGAAATATTGAAGAAGATCTCCTAGATGTCGGTCGAGGTGCAGGAAGAGATCGATGAAATTGATCAGCAGATCCGCCATAGGTTTTATTTCCATTCTCCTGTTTGAACGCAATTTCTTCCGCAGGATGTTCCCATACCTCCCGAAGAGGGCGGTAGTATAGGGGAGGGATTGCCTTCTGTCAATGACAAAAGGATCAAAAAGTTGCGGGGATGGAAGAAGGGTGGCCGTCGCGATCCAGTGTTTGCATTTATCCGGTCTTGTGTGTAAAATCCAGCCGCTATTCCGGTGGACCCGTATGAAATGGGTGATCATTTTTTGATTTTGGTTTCGGGAGGGGAGTGCGATGAAACGATACGGTGCCTTGATCGGCCTGGCCGTTCTGTTCTGTTTCCAGCCGATCTTTTCCGGGTACGCGGCCGTCCAGGCGGATGCGGGCGGGAAACTGACCATCCTGTTCACCCATGATCTCCATTCACACTTTCTTCCCGACCGGGTTCCCAAGCCGGAGGGCGGCCATACCACGCAGGGAGGATACGCGCGGCTGGCGCGCCTGATCGAGCAGGAGCGGGAGAAGGCCCCCGGGCGGAGCCTGCTGGTCGATGCGGGGGATATTGCCATGGGAACCCTCTTCCATACGGAGTTCCGCGAAGAGGCCCTCGAACTGCGTCTCATGGGGGAGATGGGTTACGATGCGGCGACGCTGGGAAACCATGACTACGAGTTCCTTCCCGCGGGGCTTGCGGCCATGCTCCGGACCGCCCGCTCCCGGGGTGGCCGCCTGCCGGCACTTGTCGCATCCAACGTGGTGTTCACCAAAGACGATCCGCGGGACGCCCCGCTCAAGGCCGCCTTTATGGAGTACCCGGTGACGCAATACGCCGTCCTGGAGAGAAACGGCATTCGGATCGGACTGTTCGGAATCATGGGGCGCGACGCCGCGGAGGACACCCCCTTTGCCGCGCCCGTCACCTTCGCCGACATTGTGGAGCGCAGCAAGGTCGTCGTGGACCTTCTCCGAAACAAAGAGAAGGTCGATCTCGTCGTCTGCCTTTCCCATGCCGGCACCAAGCCGGTGAAGTCCCGCTCCGAGGATGAGATCCTGGCCGGGAAAGTTCCCGGAATCGACGTCATCATCAGCGGCCACAGCCACACCGTCCTGCCCGAGCCGATCCGGATCGACAAGACGATTATCGTTTCGGCGGGGTCTTACGGGGCCTATCTCGGCGTTTTGAATCTGGAGGTCTCCCGGGAAGCCGGCGCCCGGATCGCTTCCTATCGTCTGGAAAAGGTGTCTGCCGAGGTTGCGGAGGATCCCGGAATCGCAAAGAAGATCGAGGCATTCAAGAAACTCATCGAACAGCGGTATCTGATTTACTCCGGGAATCGCCATGACCAGGTAATCGCCGAGACCGCCTTCGACATGCCTTCCCCGGCCTATCGGCAGGGGATTCTGGCGGAAACGGGGCTGGGCGACCTGGTTACCGACGCCTTCCGGTTTGCCGTCCGGCAGGCCGAGGGGAAAAATTATCGACACGTTCACATCGCCGTGACGTTTGACGGCATGATCCGGGACACCTTCCTGTCGGGAGGGATCGCCGTGGCGGACATCTTCAAGGTCCTCTCCCCGGGTCTGGGGATGGACGACCGTGCCGGGCATCCGCTCCTCACGTTCTATCTGACCGGGAAGGAGATCCGAAGCGTGCTCGAAGTCGAGACCTCGATTGCGCCGATGAAGCATGATGCCCAGATGCAGATTTCCGGCGTACGGTTCACATTCAATCCCCATCGGATTCCGTTTGATCGTGTCGTCTCCGTCGCCGTCCAGGATGAAGACGGCGCCTTTCGGCCCCTTCTGCCCGACAAGGTCTACCGCGTCTGTGTGAACAACTACAGCGCCCGGATGCTCAACTACGTTCACCGGGTTTCGCATGGCCTGATCCAGTTTACCCCCAAAGACGACAAGGGGAGGCCCATCACCGACTGGCAGGCCGTACGGGTCGATGCCGACGCCGGCGCCGCAGGGATCCAGGAGCTGAAGGAATGGGTCGCCCTGACCCTGTATCTGAAATCCCTTCCCGACCGGAACGGGAACGGCGTCCCCGATCTTCCGGAGGGCTACCGCAACCCGGATGGACGCATCATCGCCGTGGCCTCCTGGAACCCTGTGGACCTTTTCCGCGGGGCGGGCTGGATCACCTGGGCCGTCCTCGCGGCTGCGGCCGTTGTGCTGATCATCCTCGCCCTCGTCGTATGGTGGATCGTCCGTCTGGTGCGGAGAAGAGCGAAGGGAGGATAAGGCCATGGATGGTGTGCTCCTGGTCATCGTCGTCGCCTTGTTGGTTGTGATCGCAGTGATCCAGATTTTCCTGCTGGTTCGCAAAGTTCCCGTCGATCTGACCCTTCTTCAACAGGCTCTCCGGTCGGTGGAGCAATCCGACGAGCGCACGGAGCGATCCGTCCGGGAGGAGATCGCCAAGAACCGGGAGGAGACGGCCCAGGCGCTCCGGCAATCCCGCGAAGAGCTGACCGGCGCGCTCAAAGGGGTCGGGGACACGCTGTACGGGCAGGTCGGTCTTCTCACGCAGACCACCGACAAGAAGCTCGACATGCTGAGGGAGACGGTGGAGCAGCGCCTTCAGGCGATTCAGGCGGATAACGCGAAGCAACTGGATCAGATGCGGGCGACCGTGGATGAGAAGCTCCAGGGTACGCTGGAGAAGCGGTTGGGCGAGTCTTTCAAACAGGTCAGCGAACGGCTGGAGCAGGTATCCAAGGGATTGGGTGAGATGCAGTCCCTGGCGGCCGGCGTGGGCGATCTGAAGAAGGTGCTGACGAACGTGAAGACGCGCGGCACCTGGGGCGAGGTTCAACTGGGCGCCATGCTGGAACAGGTGCTCACGCCGGATCAGTATGCGGCCAATGTGGCGGTGAAAGAGGGCGGCGAGCGGGTGGAATTTGCGATCAAGCTGCCGGGCCGGGGCGAGGATGAGAAAGAGGTTGTCTGGCTTCCCGTCGATGCCAAATTTCCCGTGGAAGACTATCAGCGCCTCATGGATGCGCAGGAGAAGGCCGACGCCGAAGCCGCGGAGAGCGCCGCAAAACAGCTTGAGGCGCGCATCAAGCAATGCGCGGGGGATATCTGCAGCAAGTACCTGAACCCGCCAAAGACGACCGATTTCGGTATCCTCTTCCTGCCCACGGAGGGCCTGTTTGCCGAGGTGATCCACCGTACCGGCCTTGTCGAATTCGTCCAGCGGGAATGCCGTGTCGTGATCGCCGGACCGACCACGCTTTGGGCGCTCCTCAACAGCCTGCAGATGGGTTTCCGGACGCTGGCGATTCAGAAACGGTCCAGCGAAGTCTGGAACCTGCTGTCCGCGGTCAAGACGGAGTGGACGAAATACGGGGATGTTCTGACCAAGGTGCAGAAAAAGATCCACGAGGCATCCGATACCATCGAACAGGCGCAGACGCGAACACGGGCAATCGGGCGTAAATTGAAGGATGTGCAGGAATTGCCCGCCGCGGAAGCCGAATCTGAATAGCCTTTGACGTCATGGCGTCATGGTGCTATGGTGTTGCAAAGACCTTAGGAGGTTACATCATGGAAGCCGGAACGAAACGGGCCACGATCTATTTCGATTCTGCCTTACACCAGGCGTTGCGGATGAAGTCGGCGGAGACTTCCCGATCTGTTTCGGAATTGGTCAACAGTGCCGTTCGGGAAACCCTCGCCGAGGATGCTGAGGACCTTGCGGCATTTGAGGAGCGGGCCAACGAGCCGTTGATCGGTTATGAGGACATCCTGAAGAGGCTGAAGAAAGATGGCCGAATATAGGATTTTCTTTCGGAAGTCTGTCTGGCAGGACATCGAAAAGATTCCCAGGAAATCTCTTCAACAAATCATGAAGCGCATCGCGGCGCTTGCCGTGGACCCACGCCCGCACGGGTGTGAGAAGCTCACGGGACAGGAACGCTACCGAATCCGTCAGGGAACTTACCGAATCATTTACGCCATCCGGGACGATGAATTGACCGTGTGGGTGGTAAAAATCGGCCAAAGAAAAGATGTCTATCGGCTCAAGTGAAGCGTTCCTTCAAGGACAGGTGAACCGATGCCGGAAGATGCAGCACCGCACGAAGGACAGATCCTGAGAGGTTCCCTCTTCAGCGAGCCCATGCGCGTGGAGACGGTCCGGGCCGGCGGCGACGGGACGTGGGTCCTGGGGTTGGTGGGCGTCTCCTCCGAGCGTTTCCGCAAGGTGACGCTCGGTGCTGCGGATGTCCGCGCCCTCGACCAGTGGCGCGAAGTTATCCCGGAGTATGTAAAGGACTACGTTTCATTGAACGCATTTGCGGCGTAGAAAGAGGCGTGAGGAAGCATGAATAATTTAGTGATATCTGCCGAAACGATACAAAAAGCGATTTGCCTGCTCAGAGGGCAGAAGGTCATGTTGGACCGCGATCTGGCTGCCATGTATGGTGTACCCACAAAGGCGCTCAAGCAGGCCGTGAGGCGCAAGGTCACACGCTTTCCCGCTGATTTCATGTTCGTTCTTACGCGGGAGGAATTTGCCGGGCAGAGTTTTTGAGGTCACAATCTGTGACCTCAAAAACGGACCCTCGCGGGGGTACGCAATATCCGCCGATGGTTTTTACTGAACAGGGTGTCGCCATGCTGTCGAGCGTGCTCGCGGCCAAGGAGACTTTCGTCCCACCAGTCGCACACTCGCGGCTGTCCTGGTCGCTTTTATGCCTTCCCCTCATGAAGGGATAAAATCTTTTTGTCTGACGGCCACAAGGCTGATCGTATCTGTGGGACAAACGTGTGTACAGACTCCGCAGCCTATGCATGCCTCCGCGTCTATTATTGCCATATTCTGTTCGTTGATGGTTATCACACCCATAGGGCAATCATCCACACATAGACCACATCCAGTGCAGGTATCACCATCAACGACTGCTCGATACCGGCTGGGAACAAGCATGCCGCTGGTTGCAATGTTTTTCGCAAAAGGCAGCGCGATGCAACAACATTTACAGCAATTGCATATAACCGTACCGATGCCTGTCTTATTTTCGGTGAGATGAACCAGTCCGGCTTTCTCTGCCCTGAGAAGGATGGATTTTGCCTCTGCTACGTCGATTTTCCTGCCCGTGCCGCGCTCGATGGAATATTCCGCGGCCCGATTCAGTTGGATGCAGACGTCAATCGGTTTGTCGCATTTACGCATAATCATTCGACAGGGGCAGTTTGAAACAGCAAGAACGGATGCCTTCTCAACGATGTTTGAAGCATCCTCATAAGCAAGCACCTGGCTTTTCATTTCGATTTTTTCGTTGATAGGGAGAACACGAAGAAAAGGGACAGCCTTCATAGTCGTGAGCGCAGCCGGAATTTGAGGGTACTCCTTTTCCGTGTATTGCCGCCATAGATCAATCAGCTCCGGCGGCGCCTCAGGCCAGAGGGTAGAGGCGTCATGGAACTGGATGATATGCCTCGGCATGTGATAGGCGGTCTTTCCCTCCCGTTTCACTTTAAAGACCAACCCTTTATGAAATAAAACCTGAAGCATGCCGGTGATTGCTTCCTGGGATTTTCCAAAACGTTCGGCCAAATCCTCTATGGTCGCCGGGAGAACGTTTAGCAGCGTTGCCTCTTCTGGAGTACTGACCGTTTTCCATATTTCTGGAACAATTTGAGAGTGCTCTGTTCCAACCTTTTTTGACAATTCACGGTAAAGGTCCTGATCCGACATAACCGCCTCCTTAATGTGTGCCTGATTTCAAGATGGGCCATTCTAAAGATCTTTTGTTTTCTTATCAACTTTTTATATTGCGGCCAAACTCCTCTTGACACACAAAATCCTTCTCCATATAGTTCTACTGCGAAAAAGCAATGCCTTATCAATCAATAGCAATTCAATCCCATGAGAAAGGAAAGGACAGGCATGAACATCGAGGATCTCTTCACGTTGAAAGGCAAGGTGGCGCTCGTCACTGGAGGCTCGCGCGGGATCGGGCTCATGATCGCGCGGGGATTTCTTGCCGCAGGGGCGAAGGTGTACATCTCTTCGCGCAAGGCCGACGTCTGCGATCGCGTTGCGGCGGAGCTTGGGGCCGAGGGTGGGACCTGCGTTTCACTCCCGGCCGATCTGTCTACGGAGGACGAGTGTCGGCGGCTCGCTGAGGAGGTCGCGCTGCGGGAGGAGGCTCTGCACATCCTGGTGAACAATGCCGGTGCGAACTGGGGCGCGCCGCTCGAGGAGTACCCCGATTCGGCCTGGGACAAGATCTACGCGCTCAACGTGAAAGGGATCTTCAACTTGACGCGCGCCTGCCTCCCGCTCCTGCGCAAGGCGGCCCGCAGGGAGGACCCGGCGCGCGTGATCAACATCGGCTCGGTGGACGGGTTGAAGCCGCCGAGGATGGAGAACTACGCCTACGCCGCGAGCAAGGCGGCGGTGCACCACCTGACCCGGGTTCTCGCCTCGCGCTTCAAGGGCGATCTGATCACAGTGAACGCAATCGCGCCGGGCCCCTTCGAGAGCAAGATGATGGCGGCCACGCTCGCCCAGTTCCGCGATGTGATCGAGTCTTCCGTCCCGCTGGGGCGAATCGGTGTACCTGAGGACATGGCCGGGGTCTCGATCTTCCTCGCGTCGAAGGCCGGCGCCTACCTCACCGGGGCGGTCATCCCCTGCGACGGAGGCTTGGCGGAGATTTAGAAGTCGCTGTTCCCTCTCTCGACGCGCTGCGCCCGGCTCTCAGGGATGGACGCGTAACCGGGGTCCGATGGCGGAACATCCGGGTTTTCGGTTCCGTTGCCGGAGGCGACTCCGGCCCTGAAAGCGATGAAAGTCATCAGCATCAGCGTGCGGATCGGCGGGTTGAGCGATCTCGTCAACGAATGGGTGCAGCGCTACTTCGACCATCTCAGCCGGGGAACCATCGCAGAAGGGGCGGTGATCCGGATCGAACGCATACCGACGACGTTTCGCTGCGATGAATGCGGGCATGTTTTCCCGGCCGATCCCCGGACACGCGAGGCGATCCTCTGCCCGCTCTGTGCATCCGCGGAGATGACGCTCGCTACCGGCCGGGAGTGTTTTGTGCAGCAGATCGAGGTGGTTTAACGGATTTGGGTCAATTTCCCGAGGCTTGCCTTGCTCGCGTCATTCCCGCGAAAGCGGAAGTCCGTAAACGGCATTGGATGGCGGATAAAGTTTGGCATGAAACCGTTAACATGTTCACTTGTCGGAGAAATAAGGAGAGATGATGGCGGAAGTGCGGTTGATCGAAGGGGTCGGGTAAGACGAGTCTGATACTCCGGGCCGTCCGGGCGCTGCAAGACGAATACCGGATCGCCGTGATCGAGGGGGACATCGACGCGATGGTCGATGCGGAGAAGATGGTCCAGGAGGGGATCCCGGCGGTGCAGATCCGGACGGGCGGCGCCTGCCACCTGGATGCGCCGATGGTCGCGGCCGGCCTCAAGGAGCTGGACCTTGCGGTGCTGGACTGCATCATCATCGAGAACGTCGGCAACCTCGTCTGCCCCGCCGAATTCGACACCGGCGCGGCACGGCGGGCCGTGATCCTGAGCGTTCCCGAGGGGGACGACAAACCGCTCAAATATCCGTTGATCTTTTCCGTCTGCGATTTGTTGGTGATCAACAAGACCGACTACCTGGAGGGGTCGGATTTCGACCCGGAGGCCCTGAGGGAACGGGTGCTCCGCCTCAACCCGGGGATCCGCATCCTCTCCCTCTCCTGCCGGACGGGGGAGGGGGTCTACGAGTGGATCCGCTGGCTGGCCGGTGAAATCGAGGCCTTCCGTAGGGCCGGGGAAGATGGCCTGGTCAAGAAGAGTTCATCCATCTAAACCGTCTTTAGAAAGGGAGAACCATGGACAGCTACGAAAAACTGCGTTTGCTTCTCGATGCCCATCCCTCCGGCGCGCCGAAGTCGGAGTCCTTTGACGAAATTCTCCGTCTTCTCTTCAGCCCGGAGGAGGCGGCCGTGGCCGCGGCGATGGGCTTCTCCCCGCGGCTGGCGGAAACGATTGCCGCCGCCTGTGGAATCCCTGCTGAAACGGCGGAGGGGTTGCTGGAGCGGATGGCGGACCGGGCGGTCGTCTTCTGCCGGGAGAAGGAGGGGAAGCGCGCCTACGCCCTCATGCCGACCATTCCGGGCCTCTTCGAATTCCCTTTCATGAAGATCGGCGGGACGCCCATGGACGCGCGGCTGGGGAAGCTCTGGGAGGAATACCACGCGGACGGTCTGGGGGCCTCGTTCGGGGGAAGCTCCACGCCGCTCGCCCGTGTGGTGCCGGTCGGAGAGGCCCTCGATCTGACGACCCGCATCCATCCCTATGAGGAGGTGGCGCATCTCATCGACGAGGCCGGCTACATCGCGCTGGGTGCATGCGCCTGCCGGATCAGCGTCGGGGCCTGCGACGCCCCGCGGGAGGTGTGTCTTATCTTTGAGGCCACGGGGCGTTTTCTCGTGCAGCGCGGGTACGCCCGGGAGATCAGCCGGGAGGAGGCAAAAAAAGTGCTGGACAGCGCCGAAGAGGCGGGGCTCGTCCATACCAGCGGCAACAGCCAGGATCGCGCCACCTTCATCTGCAACTGCTGCCCTTGCTGCTGCACGATCCTCCGGGGACTCACTCAGCTTAAGCTTCCCCACGCCTTCGCCACGAGCGGCTTTCAGGCTGAAGTCAGCCCGGATAGCTGCAACGGCTGCGGGGTCTGCGCCGATGAGCGCTGTCCCGTTGGCGCCATCGCGCTGCAGGACGACATCGCCGTTGTGACGCCTGCGAACTGCATCGGCTGTGGTCTCTGCGTGACCGCCTGTCCGACGGAGGCGCTCTCCCTCGTCCGGCGGGAGCCGCTGCCTGAGATACCGGCCACGGCGCAGGAGATGGGAATGAAGGTCCTCACGGAGAAAGGAAAGCTGGAGGCATTCCTGCTGGCGACCAAGCGGTAAGGGCGGTGTCGGCCCGCTCGCCGTTTCAGATTCTGACCCAGAGGGTGGAACATTTCCGCCGTTGAAGCCCTGATGGAATGCCTTCGGAAGTTTTTAGACAATGCAGCGCCGCCGGCGTCAACGGATGCATCGCAGCTAACCGCCGCACCGAAGACGACGCCAGGGAAGAAAGGAATAGTCCCACGGCGATCGCCAGGATCCCCTATTGTCAGTTTCTGTACTGGCAATTCCCGTAGAGACCAGACAGTGGTGGTATTCGCCACTGTATTCATCGCGGTACAAATGTGCCCGTGCAATAAAGGGGGAGTCGGCCGCCGGAAGAGGTTAAGGCGTCTTCGCCGGCGCCTCCAAAAAACCCAGCCCCCTTTGCCGCTGGGCGTCCTGGAAGACCTGGAGATACCGTCCCGCCGTACACGACGGTAAGTGGAGCACCCGCACGACCGAGTTATAGGCCGCGTACTCGGAAACGAGGGTGGTTAGGCTGTTGGGCATCTCCAAGAAGAAATTCTCCCTGAAGACGTTTTCTGCCTGGTCCGGGTAGAGGGCAATGGGGACGATCCCGGCCTCAACCAGGTCGCTGAAGAAGTGGGTCCCCAAGGAGACCTCCGGTGTGAACCCGTTCTCCTCGAAGGCGATCTCTGCCAGGATCCGGGTCCGGTTGATGTCCTGGTAACCGACCCGCACGCCCAGGTTGATGTCGTTGCTCCCCCATCGCCCCGGGCCGAACATCCCAAAACGGCTCCCCTCCAACACCCGGTTGAGCTTGCTGACCACACGGCCGATGGCCAGCTTATCCTCGAGGGAGTCCAGGCGGTTGTATGCCCTCGGGTCCACGTAAACCACGTACTCGATGTCTCGCACGATGCTGCTGGAGACCACGTGGTTGTTCCTGAACAGCAAGGCCTCCCCGGCAACGTCATCACGCACGGGGATCTCGGCAAGATCGTCCACTACGGAGAGGGTCCTGCACTGCAGAAGGTAGAGCTTGTCCCGGTCCCAGGCGAATTCTATGTCCACTGGCCGCCCGTATGCCGACTCCAGCTTCCGGAGGATCTTTTTCATGAGAGGGACAAAGGGGGTCCGCGTGAGGAAATTGTCGAAAGTGATGCATCCCTTCTCCACGTCGATATCCTGCATCTCGAAGAGCGGCGGGGCCAGCCACCCGTCTCGGTCCGTTGAGAGGGACAGGAACCGGTCCTCGGGGCCGACCATGTTCATCACCTCGTCGAAGGAATGCGACTCGATAGCCCCGCTCTCGAGATTCATCAGCGCGACCATCCGCTGGGAGTATTTCATGATCTGGCTCATGCCGGATTCGGGACGCAATTGTGGATGGCTGAGCGGGATCAACCGGGGGTATCCCTGCCCGATCCGGTCGACTGCCGTCGTCCCCAGGCCGAATACCAGTCGGACGATCCCCTCTTCCCGGCGGATGCGGAGAGTCCATCGGTAGGGGTTGTGGGAGAACGCCACGCCCGCGGCGAACGGGAAGAAGTAATTGCCGAAGCGCCGGCCGACCACCTTTTGTACCAGAACGCTCATCTTCTCGTCATAATCCAAGAGCTTGTGGTCCCGTCGATAGAGGATGGGGGCCAGTGCGAACGTGCTCATGTGAACCTGCTTGAGCCCTTGGATGAACGCCGCCAGGCGTGTCTCGATGTCTCCCTGGTTGGCTATGAAGACCGAGTCGTATTTTCCGGAGAAGGCAAAGCCGAAGTTGTCCTCCAGGAGGCTTGACGAGCGGAGGATCAGTGGATGCTTGCCGACGGATTCGAGGAATTTCCTGAACATCTCAACGAGGTCGCTGGGGAAGGAGGCCTTTGCAAACACCTCTCCGATATTGCGATAGTTCTCCTCAATCGCCTCGTAGGTGTTGTACTTCTGGCTGTAGAAGCTGTAGAGCCCGTTGTAGTCGGTGAAGTCCGAAAAGATCCCCGAGTTGAAATAGTAAGACTCGGGGACCGTCACGTATTTCTCCAACTCGGGGTCTCGTTCCATCAGGCGCGGCAGGAGGATCTTGTGGGCAATCAGAAGCCCCGTCGCCTTTCCCCCGATCTTTCCGGGTCTGCGGGGCGTCGAGAAGCTGTTGGTGAGCATCTCATCAATGTCCCGGATTGTGAGATGGTGCTTGGCGATGCCGATGATCGGCAGATGGTTGGAAATGAAGTGGTTGATAAGGGCCACGCGGACCCCCTCCGCCTCACTCTCGTTGAGGAAGAGGTCCCCCTGGGGGATCTCGCAAAATTCACGCAGTGCCTTGCGGATCTTTCCGGGAGTCGCCCCCTCGGTGTTGACCACGCGGTTGAGTTTTCGGAAGAGTTCGTTTTTGTGGGCGAGGTTGATGTGGTTTTCGATCGCCTCATCGGAAAAATGACTGATGAAGTGCAGATCGATTAGGGCATCCGTATACGTATTGAGATTCTCCTCGGTGAGCGGCTTCCCCTCCGCCTCGATCCTTGCCTTCGCTTCCCTGCGGATCGTCTCTTCGTCGTTGATGCCTTTCGAGACAAGGGTTTTGAGATACAGTCTGCGCATCTCGGCCAGGAGATCCGGATAGCGCATCATCCTCTGAAAAACGCGGTAGATACGGACAAGATCCATAAAACGCCAAGTCTCTTGAAATCGGTCAATGCCCCCTGAGACAACGCGCCATCCGCGGCGTCTGGGGAAAACCCGC
>JAPLJX010000429.1 GCA_026388375.1 Deltaproteobacteria bacterium | reverse complement strand
TTCAGGTAGTCGTAGATCTGCGTACGGAGCTCCGGCGGAAAGTTCCGGCTGTCATAGATGATATTCTGGAAACCCGTCGCCAGGTGGACCTCCGCCGTGCCGGTTGCTGGGAACCGGTCAAATGCCTCATCGGGCAGCGTGGAGGCGCCGTGCTGGACCGCGCCGGCCATTCCGTATTCGGCCCGCGCCGCCTGCGAGAGCCTCTGCAGCGTGTCAAAATCGAGCTTGACCTTGGCAACGCTCCCGTCGGCCAGCGGGACCCCGCCGTGGGTCGTCCCCGTCTGGACGCTGATCTTGCTGATCCCATTCAAGTCCATTCCGCTCTTTCGAAGCGTTCCCAGATATCCCTCCATGAAGGCGTGTAGCTCCTCGACCGTGCTGTTTTTCCCGCCAACCTCGCCGATCTCCCCGCCGACGGAGATGGTGACCCCGGCCGGTTCCAGATCCCGGATCATCGTCGTCATTTCTGCGGCCAGGCCGTAGTTGAGTCTCTGCTGCTTCTTCACGGTCGCTTCCGTAAGGTCGACGAGGGTCGAGGTGTCGATGTCGATGTTGTAGAAACCGGCCTCGATGGCCTCCCAGATCAGGTCCTTGACGGCCCGAACCTCCGCCTCCGGATCCTTCGCGAATTTTTTTGCCCCCACCTGGAAATGGTCGCCCTGGATGAAGAGGGATCCCCGGTATCCGGTCTTCAGGGCGGCCGCCGTCACCGCACAGGTGTACTCCGCCGGCCGCTGGCCGGTGTAATCAATCTCCGACCGTGCGATCTCGAAGATCATCGCGCCGACCCCGGAGGCCCGAGCGGCCCGGAAAACCGCCTGGGCCGAGTCATACGTCAGCGCGCGGATATTGATTGCCGGCACCGTAAAGCCGGACGCTTTCCCCCGTCCCATCGCTTCGTAAAGTCCCTGGATCGAAGCGGACCGGACGCCCATTGCCGCCGCCGACCGCCGGATCAGCCAGCGGGCGGCGGCCCGTGTCTCCTCGCCGGGGGCAAATACCGCCGTCCGGATCAGATCATCGATCAAGGTCTTCCGGAGACGTTTCTCATCCAGGACCCGGACGTCGTTTCCTGCAATCGTCAGCACCCCTTCCATCGCCTTTTTCAATAAACCGATATTGTCGCAGATCATCTCATCACCTCGCTCGTATCCTTTTTTGATTACGATCCGGCCGCCAGAAATTCCATTGCCTGGTCCACCTCGAACCGGCTCCCGATGTAGACCGGGCATCGCTGATCGAGGTTCTCCACCTGGAGGGAGAGGATCGCCTCCTTGCCGTCCGTGGCAACCCCCCCTGCCTGCTCGATGATGAAGGCCATTGGCTGGATCTCGAACAGCAGCCGGAGCTTTCCATGGGGGCTCTTCCTCAAGGCGGGATAGGTGAAGATTCCTCCCCGCTTGATCAGAATCTGGTTGATATCTGGCACGAACCCGCCGCTGTAGCGGAGTTTGTAGCCTCCCGCTTCGAGATATTCCAGATACTTCAGATGGTTTTCCGTATAATCCTTCCGGAGACCTCCTGGACTGTAGATGGAGCCGCGTTCTTCCATCATGAGGTTCTCCTCGGAAAGGACATACTCCCCCTCCCGGTTCAGCACAAACTCGTGGGTCCCATTCCCCGCGGAATAGACCATCGTGATGAGCGGTCCGTAGGTGATGTAGAGGGCCGCCACCATCGAATCCCTCCCGCGCGAGAAGATCGACTCTTTGTGAATGCCGATGATCGTCCCGATGGCGAGGTTCGTATCGACAAGGGACGAACCGTCCAGCGGATCCGCCGTGACAAAGTATTTTTCCCTGCCCTTGCCGAGCAGGACGACGGCGTCCTGCTCCTCCGAAGCGTATTCCCGGACGAATCCCGAAAACTGAAGCTGGTTCTTGATGATCTCGTCGGCGCTCCGGTCGAGCGAGAGCTGTTCCTCCCCATAGAGGTTCTTGAAACCGGCCAGCTTCCGGTTGGACTCGTGGATCTTGGCGGAGATGTATTTCCCCGTCACCGCAAGCTGCCAGATCAGGCGGCGGAGCTCCTCCTCCACGCCGGCCGTCCACATTTGGCGCCGCAGATCGACGGAAAACCTGGTGTAATCGCATATTCCTTCGCCCATCGTCCGTTCCCTCCATGGATTGAAAAGAGAAAAATAGCCGCTCATAAATAATAAATTATCGGCAAAATTACAACCCCTCTTTTTGATGCGTGTTCAAACTCCATTTTCGACAGGCGGCGCCGCAAACCGCTCTCCCCAGTTTCCGCGGAGGGTCTCGTGGCGGAGCGATTGTTTCAGGATCTCGCAGAACGCGCGGCGGGGGATGGGGCGGGCGCCAAGGCCGGCCAGGTGGGCGGTTTCGACCTGACAGTCGATGAGGTCGAATCCCCACTTCTTCAGATGCGGGATCAGGGTGATGAGGGCCGCCTTGGAGGCGTTGGGGATCGCGGAGAACATCGATTCGCCGAAGAAGGCGCGGCCGAGGGAAACGCCATAGAGGCCGCCGACGAGTTCCTTCTGCTGCCAGACCTCGACGGAGTGGGCGAAGCCGAGGTTGTGCAGGACGGCGTAAGCCTCCCGCATTTCCGTCGTGATCCAGGTGCCGTTCTGACCGGGTCGGGGCCTCCGACAGGCGGCGATCACCTCCCGGAAGGCCTGGTCGAAGGTGATCCGAACGGATCCCTTTTTCAGGAATTGCCCCATGCTCCGCGAGACGCGCAGTTCGTCGGGAAAGAGGACAAAACGGGGGTCCGGTGACCACCAGAGGATGGGTTCACCGTCGCCGTACCAGGGGAAGATTCCCTCCCGGTAGGCGGCGAGCAGGCGTTCGGGCGAGAGATCGCCGCCGACGGCGAGAAGACCGCTTTCTGCGGTGAGCTCGACAGCGGGGAAGGCGATGGCCTCAGGGAGTCGGTAAACCGGCATGGGTGACCCGGACGACCACGTCGTCGTTTTCGATGTCGGCCACGGCGTCGCCGCCCGCCTGGAGGCTCCCGAAGAGCACCTCGTCCACGAAGAATCGCTTGACCTTGTCCTGGACGAGTCGCGCGATCTCTCTCGCGCCGAATTCGGGGGAGTAGCCCTTCCGGGCGAGCCAGTCGTAGCAATCGTCGGTCACCCTGAGCAGAACCTTCTTCCCGAGAAGTTGGGCTGCGAATTCGGCGACGTTCCTCTTTACGATCTTCCGCACGACCTCTTCGGTCAGGCCTTGGAAGTTTACAACGCCGTCCAGGCGGTTCCGAAATTCCGGGGAGAAGGTTCGCTCCAGCGCCTTGTAGACGGCGTCCCGCTGGATCGGTTGCCCCTCGAAACCGATTGTCTGCCGGCCGATCTCCCGGGCGCCGGCGTTCGAAGTCATCAGCAGGATCACGTTGCGGAAGTCCGCCTTCTTGCCGTTGTTGTCGGTCAGCGTTGCGTAGTCCATCACCTGGAGAAGCGCGTTGAAGATGTCCGCGTGCGCCTTCTCGATCTCGTCCAGCAGCAGGACGGCGTGCGGGTTCTTTCGAATGGCCTCCGTGAGGAGACCGCCCTCC
>JAPLJX010000487.1 GCA_026388375.1 Deltaproteobacteria bacterium | reverse complement strand
GGAACCGTCTGGCCCTGGCTGCTGGGCGCCTTCGGCGAAGCCGCCCTCCGCGTCGCCGATGACCCGGAGCTGGAAAAGGAAAACCTCCGGCAATACCTCCGAACGTTTCTCCGGCAACACCTGGTCGAGGCGGGTATCGGGAACGTCTCCGAGCTCTTCGACGGGGACGCGCCTCACCGGCCGGGCGGCTGTATCGCCCAGGCATGGAGCGTCGCCGAACTGCTCCGCCTTTACACACTGCTGGAAAACCGGTGAGATCCGGCTGAATATTATAACCGAAGGCGAATCGGGCTCAGTCCCAGCTTTAGTAGTATCGGAGTTCCGATACTCCCCTCAAAAAACAGGAGACCTCCATAACCGAACCCACGAGAGGTTAGCAAAGGAAGCGCTCTTGACCAACAAAGATCTTTCCCATGAGATGCTGTAACTTAGGATAAAAATGGAAAGAACGATGAAGAGATCCATCTCATTTTCGGCGCCAAACGTAAACGAATGGCGCAGCAGGTCAAGCCGCGGCGGAAGATCGGCTTTGACGGATGTTGCACGGTCAAATAATTATCTCTGAAAGAACGAAAGGCGGTGTTTGAGTGAATAGTTATGAAATAGCGCTTGAAATTTCCGGAGCCACAGCGATGTGGACGCGTCCGGACACAGGTGACTGCCCGGTCAGCTATCCGGCGCCGACCTATTCGGCAGTCAAAGCCATTTTCGAATCGATACTCTGGGGACCGGTAGTGCTGATCATTCCGACAAAAGTCGAAATATGTGCTCCCGTCCAATACCACAACTATCAGACGAACTATGGCGGACCGCTCCGGAAAGCTCGCGTCGTGGTGGAAGGGGGAGGTTTCCAACTTCTGGCGACCGTGCTGATTGATGTTTGTTATCGGCTATATGCAGAAGTGTCAACTATTCCAAAGAACTTTAAAGACCGTGTGCCGGATAAAGCGCGGCAATGGGATGGAAAAACAACATCACCGGGCCACGCCTATCGGGATATTTTTAATCGCCGTCTTAAAAAAGGCCAGTGCTTCACCATTCCGTTTCTTGGCTGGAAAGAGTTTGGACCGAACTACTTCGGGGAATTTCGAGAGACCACGAAGGTTCAGAACGATATCCATATGGTGATTCCCTCCATGTTGCGAGAGGTTTTTTCCGAGGGCTATGCGTCAAAATGCGCATTCACCTACGAACAGGACGTCAAGATCACAGCGGGGATGATGGAGTTCTGCAAGCAAGGAGGCCGCCATGCTGAATGAACTTTATCACCTTTCCATAGCTCTTGAGCGAGTGGGTATCGCACCCAGCGACTGGCATAAAGATCTGAAGCCCCTGCCGAATGTCTCAGTAAAAAAGCTGTGCTACCGGATTTTAATCAATCCGGATGAGTCAATTTCAGGCATTGAGCCTATGAAAAAAGAACTTGTGGTATGTCTTCGAAAGTGGGAATCCAGTCTTGGCAATTCCTTCCCCGGCTTCAATATTCAGCCGCTTTACCGCATTGCGGATGAAGACAAGAAGAAACGTTTGAAGAAGTGGCGGGACGGCAAGGAACCGGTTGATCGGACTCTGCTTAAAGAATGGTGCGCCGAAGAAAAGACAAAAAACTGGGACGCAAAATCCGACAAGAAAATGGACAAATGTCTCGGGACGATCCCTCGAGAACTTCAAGAAAAGTGCGCCGATATTCCAAATGATTTTTCCGCTCTCAAGGACCTTTTTGAAAGAATCACGAAACTGGGAAATGGCCGTTCCGCTGAATTCTATCAGTCTTTGGATGCGTACCTCTGGAGATCGCTTGAAAAAGACGAGCATGATCCTTCTCTGCTCTCTGTTTTGATCCACGAAGGTTCCCCTAACAAGAGGCCAGAGAATGACCGCGGCTCGGTTTCGGTGTTCCTGGATGTGCCGGACTGGAAGGAATATCCGGTGGCCCATGAAAAGACGATTAACTATATCAATGAGTGTCTTCTGAAATCCGGAAACACCACTAAAACAAAAACTGGATACGAAAAAGAAGACGCCTTTGGTTTGGACAGTGATGGTGACGAAGACAGACTTCCTGAAGTGAGACTTACTTATATCGGAAGAGTAATTCTCCGCGCCATGAACAGTGAATCCTCTTGCCAATATCGATATGGAACCGTTGATGCGGCATCCTTTCGGATAGGCGCAGACAGCCGCATGCGAGTGAAAGGCGCGCTGGAATGGTTGAGCGACAATAAGCGGGAAGGAGAAACGTGGGGTCGTGCGGATAGGAAAGAACTGATTTTTGCCTATCCCGCCGTTATCCCCAAAACAACACTCAAGCTTGCAGCATGTTTCGGCGCCCGCAAGACTGACGATACCGAGGCGCGATTTGAGAATTATGCCAAAGACGTCGTGGACTGCCTGCAAGGGATGGCACCGTCTCTCAAGGATATAGAACTTCGTGTTTTTTCCCTGCGCAAAATGGATAATACCAGCGCAAAGACCAAGGTCGTTTTCCATCGCAACTATTCTGCGCAACGGTTTGCGGATGCTGCAAAGGAATGGCGGCAAGGTTGCGCCAACATTCCGACCATTCGGATAACGTCATGGGGAGATGAGAAAGGAAAAACTTTTGTAGCAGATCCGGCGACACCGTTCCCACTGCAAATTGCAGAATGCCTTAATCTCGTTTGGAAGATGGAAGGTTCAGTCAAACGCGATAAAAAAACAGTCAAGAAGGGTAATTCAACACCATACCCGTTCCAGGCTATTCCCAAAACGGCAGGTATTGAATTGATGCTTGACGAATCCGCAGCACAACGGCAGGTTCCGCATTTGCTCACCTTGGCACTGCAGAACGGCAAAGGACTGTTCTTTTCATTGGGAAACAGCCTGCACCGTGACGAGGTTATCAAGCTTGATGGATTCAATAAACACAAACAATTGATGCCGGCTATCCTGGGTCTTTTGCTCTGGAAGATCGGCATCGGAAAGGAGAGCTACATGAGCAATTCACCTTATCTGGTCGGACGGATGCTGAAAATCGCCGACGAGCTCCATGCGGTGTACTGCAAGGAAGTTCGCAAGAACAATCTGCCGCCTCAATTGCTTGGCAATGCATTGATGGTCGCAGCGCTTGACAGCCCGGTACAGGCTCTTGCGCAACTGGCTCTGCGAATCACCCCATACTTGGGATGGGCGCGGACCAATACCACAGAATCAGTCGGTCTTTCACGGTATTTTCTCAAGGAATTCGGACTTATCGAAATCAAGTTGCGCGACGCGATTTTACCTGATCGCCTCAATGATGCCGCGAGAGCACAGCTTCTTCTCGGCTACATATCCGGCAATACTCAAACTGACGAACCCACCAACAACTCATGAAAGGAGAGATTATGAACGACAATATCAAACGTTCTACCGGCCTCTTGATCATCGAAGTAGTGAATTCCAACCCTAACGGCGATCCCGACCGCGAGAGCGATCCGCGCCAGCGTCCCAACGGTCTCGGCGAAATCTCGCCGGTATCCTTCAAGCGGAAACTCCGCGACTTGGTTGAAAATACCGATGGACCTGTCTTTACTGCCGTGTGTAAAAAACTTGGTTTGAATAAGGACGAGTTTAAGATTCTCGAATCGAGGGATCGCGTCAGAAAAGATATCTCCGCTGAAATGGCTAAAGACATAAAGGATTTTGATCAGAAAGAATTCTTGAATAGTCCATTTGTCAAGAAGTATTGGGATGGTCGTCTTTTTGGAAATACCTTTCTCGAAGAAGGCGGCAACAAGGGATATATCAAGACAGGTGTGGCTCAATTTACGATGGGTCTTTCGGTTGCTCCCATCCAGATTCAACGTCACACCAATACGAACAAAGCCGGGGTGGAAGAGGGCAAGACACAGGGGATGGCGCCCTTGGCATACCGGGTGGTCGAGCATGGTGTGTATTGCATGCCCTTCTACGTAAATCCGAGCCATGCTCACAAATCCGGATGCACACAGAAGGATGTCGATTTGATGAAGGCGCTTATTCCCTATGCCTACGATCATACTCGTTCCGCTATCCGCCCAGATGTACGCATCCGGCATGCCTGGTATATTGAACATCAGAACTCGCTTGGAAGTTGCGCCGATTGGAAGTTGATTGATGCCCTGACTCCGAAGCGCAAGGGGAATGATCCGGTGCAGCCTTCGACTTCGTGGAACGATTACATCGTACCAGTTGATCTTCCGGGGGATCTTAAAGGAAAGGTCTCCTTTGCCGACGACTTGATGGAGGCTGTTTGATGTTATTTGCTCACAGCAGCGACTCAAAGCGCGGCATTCCGGCGCAGGACTACGCCGCCCATGTCGGCGGCGTGGTCAAATTTGCCAGTCAGGCGGCTGATGTGGCTGCTCAGTATGCATCGAACGACGGGGCGCTTTTGAGAATGATTGTTCCTCTGGCCGCCGAGTTTCACGATTTGGGAAAGTTGGACGCAGAAAATCAGGATGTGCTGTCCGGAAAACGAAAGGAAAGACATCTACCGGTCCAACACACCGATGCCGGGACTGCCTACCTGTTGAATGAGCTTCAAGTTGCAGTTGGTGCAGCTCTTGTCCGTTCACATCATATCGGCCTGCCCGATTTCATTGAAGAGAAAAACCGTGAAGAGAAGAATGTTCTCAGGGATGATCGTGTCTTAGAAAGGGTGAATCGAACACTCCCCGAACTGGTTCGGATACATGAAGAGACAAGGTTGTCATCGGCGACATTAAGCCCGAACCTTCACGAAGTGATGGGGGATGCTTCTCTTTTCTTCCGTATAGCCCTCTCCTGTCTTGCTGACGGGGATCATGCGGACACGGCGATCCACTATCAGAATCAGATTGCAGTCGAACCGTTTATAGCGCTGCGACCAGCAGACCGCTTGGCAGCGCTCGATCGGTATGTCGAATCCCTGAAACAGGACAATGATCGGTCACGCCTCCGTTCAGAAGTCTATGCAGCCTGCCGGAATGTTGACATACCGGGGAATATCGTCTCCTGCGACAGCCCGGTCGGCACTGGCAAAACCACGGCTGTAATGGCACATCTGCTGGCGCAGGCGCAGAAACGAAAACTTAGACGGATTATCGTCGTTTTGCCGTTTACCAATATCATTACACAGTCAGTGAAAGTATATCGCGACGCGCTCGTCCTGCCCGGCGAAGATCCGAAGCTTGTTGTCGCGGAATTGCATCATCGCGCAGAGTTTCAGGATATACATAGTCGTCAGTTTACCGCCCTCTGGAAAGCCCCGATTATCGTGACCACGGCTGTCACTTTTTTTGAAACGCTGGCATCCAACTCGCCCGCAACATTGCGTAGGTTGCACAATCTGCCAGGCAGCGCGGTTTTTATTGACGAATCCCATGCGGTGCTGCCCGCCAAGCTATTGCCGCTGGCATGGCGTTGGATCAAGGGATTTGCGCGAGAATGGGCATGCTATTGGGTTCTGGCATCAGGATCGCTCAACCGTTTTTGGAAAATTGAGGAGTTTGATGAGGAAAGGCCAGATGTGCCGGAAATCATGCCGGAGACATTGCGCAACCGATTGGCGCAATACGAAACGGGACGGATAACCTACCAATTCAATGAGACGCCCCTCTCCGCAAGAGAACTTGTGGAATGGGTGTCAACCCTTCCCGGTCCACGGATCGTCATTTTGAATACAGTCCAAAGTGCTGCTGTTGTGGCAAAAGAGTATGCTGACCAATATGGAAGGCGTTGTGCTTAAAGAATCAGAACCCCTGAAAAAGAACCCCGGTATGAGCGACTCATCGAAGGTTCTTCTAAAACTCATCGAGGAAGGAAATTTCATATCTCCCAACCTTTGTACAGACGCCCTTAAACGAGAAATCCGCCTTGCCGGAACTTTTACAAATGATCTGCTGAAATGGGAAACAGGCATGAGGTTGCCGCGGATAGAAAAAAATTTCCGGGTGATCGCAACTGATACGCGTATCGTGGTCGTCGATGAAAGTGTGGTTTCGAAAATGGAGAATCACCACCCCGTTAATTGGAGAGACATACAAAATACGTCCGTGCAAATATGGGGTTATCGCCTTGAGTATCTTCGTATTCCCCAAGTTTCAGGACATCCGGGAATATATAAGTGGATCTATCACTATGACGATTTCATCGGTTATATGGCGGGCGTTTTGAAAATGACAAATAACCCCAATAATTTCATCGTTTAGAAACTGGATGGTGTTTGGGAGCATGGAAGACGAATTGATCGCCATATCTGCACTGAGTCATTATTCATATTGTCCGCGTCGATGCGCCCTGATTCACATTGAACAGGCTTGGACAGAGAACCGCTTCACCGCCGAAGGCCGGATCATGCACGAGCACGTGCATGACGAAAGTCGTGAGTCCCGGGGTGACGTTCGGATCGACTACGGCGTATCGCTTCGCTCGTTGCGCCTGGGGCTGATCGGGAAGGCCGACGTCGTGGAGTTCCACCGGCAGCCGGACGGTTCCTGGCTCCCCTTCCCCGTGGAATACAAGCGGGGGAAGCCCAAGGCGGACGACTGCGACAAGGTCCAGCTCTGCGCCCAGGCGATTTGCCTGGAGGAGATGCTCGCCGCGTCGATCCCGGAGGGGGCGCTTTTCTACGGCCAGACCCGGCATCGCCTCGACGTCGTCTTCGACGAGGCCCTACGGCAAGAAACCGAGGAGACGGCCAGGCGGGCGCACGAGCTGATCGCCTCCGGCCGGACCCCCCCGCCGGTCTATGAGAAGCGGTGCGAGAGTTGTTCGCTCCTGGCCGACTGCTTGCCGAAAACGATCCAGAAGCAGCGTTCGGTGAAGAATTACCTGACGCGGATGTTGGAAGAACCCTGAAGAAGCAATTGAACATTTCTCAAGATTTTTAACTTGTAAGGATGTTTTACAAGTTCAAACCGAAGGGAATTGGCGGCGCATTCAGGCATTAAGGATTTCTTAACAACTGCGTTAACGACAACAAACACGGAACTGGAAATAGGGGGGACGCCATGGACACAAAAATGGTTCTTTTCCGGGGCAAAGGCGTTCGCAAGACGCTGAATGAAAACGAGTGGTGGTTTGTGGTTGAAGATGTAGTGCTCGCGCTGATCGACTCAAAGGACCCTAAGCAATACATTCAACGCCTGAAACAACGAGACCCTGAATTAGGCAAAGGGTGGGTACAAATTGTACATACCCTTTCCATCGAAACCGAAGGCGGGAAACAGCGGATGATTTGCGCCAACACGGCAGGCGTCTTTCGCACCATCCAGTCCATCCCCTCTCCCAAAGCCGAACCGTTCAAACGCTGGCTGGCGAAGGTCGGCTATCAGCGGGTGCAGGAGATCGAGGACCCGGAGCTGGGGACGAAACGGACGCGGGCGCTTTACAAGGCAAAGGGTTATTCGGACGACTGGATCGAAAAACGGGTGCGCGGCATCGCCATCCGGGACGAGCTCACGGACGAGTGGAAAAAGCGGGACGTGAAGCAGGAACAGGAATATGCGATCCTCACGGCGGAGATCGCCAAAGCCGCGTTCGGCGTCACGCCCGGCGAGCACAAGCAGTTGAAGGGTCTCAAACGGGAAAACCTGCGGGACCACATGAACGACCTGGAGCTGATCTTCTCGATGCTCGGCGAGGCGGCGACCACGGAAATCACACGGGTTGATGACGCACAAGGCTTCCATGAAAGCAAGACCGCCGCACGGAAAGGCGGTGAGGTTGCAGGAACGGCCCGAAAAGACCTTGAAAAGAAAACCGGCAAGCGGGTCGTCACGCCGGGAAATTACCTGAGCGAACCGGAGAGCAGGAAACGACTGAAACCATGAAGAAACATCTGAATACGCTGTTCGTCACCACACAGGGCGCCTACCTCGCCAAGGAGGGGGAGACGATCGTCGTCAAGGTGGAGAGGGAGGTCCGTCTCCGTCTGCCCGTTCACACGATCGGCGGCATCGTATGTTTCGGGAACGTCTCATGCAGCCCCTTCCTAATGGGCTTCTGCGCCGAAAACAGCGTTGGCATCAGCTTTTTGACGGAGCACGGCCGCTTCTTGGCGCGGGTTCAGGGGCCGGTCTCCGGAAACGTCCTCCTCCGCCGGGAGCAGTACCGCCGTGCCGACGACCCGCAGACCTCCGCCGACGTCGCCCGGTCGGTCCTGACCGGGAAGATCGCCAACAGCCGGACGGTCCTCCAGCGGGCGCTCCGCGACCATGCGGACAAGATGGCCGCCGATGAGGTTGGCTTCGCCGTGAAACGCCTGAGCAACTATCTCGATCTGCTGAATCAGGACAAGCCCCTCGACATCCTCCGCGGCTTCGAAGGAGACGCCGCCCACATCTATTTCAGCGTCTTCGACCACCTGATCGTTGCCCAGAAGAAGGATTTCTCCTTCCAGGAGCGGAACCGCAGGCCGCCTCTGGACAACGTCAACGCATTGCTATCATTCATATATACGCTCCTTGTCCACGACATCCGCTCGGCGCTGGAGACGGTGGGGCTCGACCCAGCAGTGGGGTTCCTCCACCGGGACCGCCCCGGCCGGCCCAGCCTCGCCCTCGACATGATGGAAGAATTCCGGCCCTTCCTGGCGGACCGTTTGGCCCTCTCCCTGATCAATCGACAGCAAATCCAAGGGAAGGGGGGGTTCCAGAAGTCCGACTCGGGAGCGGTCCTGATGACGGATGAGACCCGCAAGACGCTCCTGGTTGCCTATCAGGAACGTAAGCAGGAGGAGATCCTGCACCCGTTCCTGGATGAGAAAGTCACGATCGGCCTGCTGTTTCATACGCAGGCCCTGCTGATGGCGCGGTACCTGCGGGGCGATCTCGACGGGTATCCACCGTTTATATGGAAGTGAGGAATTTGCATGCTTGTTCTTGTCAGCTATGATGTGGCAACGGCGGTCCCGGGTGGCCAGAGACGTCTCCACCGGGTGGCCAAAGCCTGTCAGAACTACGGCCAGCGGGTGCAGTATTCGGTCTTTGAGTGCATCGTCGATCCAGCGCAATGGGCGATGCTGCGTCAGAAGCTGATTGATGAGATCAATCCAAAGGAGGACAGCCTGCGTTTTTATTTCCTCGGGTCGAACTGGAAGCACCGTGTCGAGCATATTGGCGCGAAAAAGGCGCTGGATCAGGAGGGACCATTGATCGCCTGACGGCACCGCGCGAACCCCAAGCGGGCATGATTTTCCGGGGGGCTTCGCAGAATTGATAACAGTTTATTTTTCGGTTACTTTATTGGATGTTCTTTGACAATTGAATATCGGCTGGACTTTGTCAGGGCATGTACGCGGAGTGCGGTAATTTTTAGATGTATTTTTGGTAAGTTGCAAGATGTACGGTCGCCCCCCGCGCGGGGGGCGTGGATTGAAATTTCAGCCAATATCGGCGAGTTGATCAACATCGTGGT
>JAPLJX010000132.1 GCA_026388375.1 Deltaproteobacteria bacterium | reverse complement strand
GGCAGCTCCCACACCTTTTCTCCGGTGAGATCGGCGGCCTCACGGATCTCCTGCTTCAGCTCGTCATCCGTTCCCATCATCCCGATGACGTGATCACCCAGGGCCACGATGCAGGCCCCCGTGAGTGTCGCCAGATCGATGATTGCGGCGGGCTTGTAACGGCCGGCATACGTGAGGGCATCCGCCAGGATCAGTCGTCCTTCGGCATCGGTCGTTACAACCTCGATCGTCCGGCCGGAGAGGGAGGTGAGAATGTCGCCGGGTTTGTAAGCATTGCCACCCGGCAGGTTCTCCGTCGCCGGCACGATGCCGACCAGATTCAGCGGCAGCCCCAGCTCCGCCGCGGCCCTTACGGCTGCAATCACGGCAGCACCGCCCGCCATGTCCGTCTTCATCTGGTCCATCTTTTCGGACGGCTTGATGGAGATCCCGCCGCTGTCAAAGGTGATCCCCTTTCCAACCAGCGCGATAACCGGGCTCGACTTCTTCCCCCCGCGGTATTCGAGGATGATCAGTTGGGGTGGCGCTTGGCTTCCCCGGGCCACACCCAGCAGTGCGTTCATCCCGAGTTCCTTCATCTGTCCGGCATCGAGCACCGTGCAGCGGATGTTCTTCCCCTTGGCGCTTTCCCGGGCCTCGTTTGCGAGATCCGTCGGGGTCATCTCATTCGACGGCGTGGAAACGATATCGCGCGCAAACGAAACCGCGGCGGCGATGATCTCTGCCGTCTTGGCCCCGGCGGATCTGCTGCGCAGCCTTGGCATACGCCCCCCGCAGACGCTCCAGCGTAAAATCCGCTCTCTTCCCCAACCCCACCATGACGATCCGTTTGACCGGAAAACCGCCCCGGGTATAGATGACGGAAATCTGATTCGTCCGGCCCGTAAAATCGCCGAGGCGGATGATCTCGCCGATCAGACCGCCGCTCCTCTCGTCCAGCAGCGCGGCTGGGCCTTCCAGCCCGGTTTCACCCTCGAAGTGGGTTGCGACGGCCGCTTCGGTTTCATGTTCCGCCAAGCTGCCTTTTCTGACTTGAATCTTCATGTCCGCCTCCATGCAACGGTACTTCGGGTTGAAGGGTTGATAATGGTCTTTCTCGGGAACGGTGGGGTTCCGACAGGTGATTTCCGCGGCCGGATGAATCCAGGCGCACCGCCGAAATGCCATAAAAAAAAGGGGCAAGCCGAAGATTGCTGCCCCCCTTTACGATCTGGAGGCGGCACCCGGACTTGAACCGGGGAATAACGGTTTTGCAGACCGCTGCCTTAGCCACTTGGCTATGCCGCCGTTCGGAGAAAAAAATGGAGCGGGCGAACGGATTTGAACCGTCGACGTCCACCTTGGCAAGGTGGCACTCTACCACTGAGTTACGCCCGCCCAGTTTTGATGGCGCGTGACTATAACAAATAAAAACCGTTTGTCAATGAAAAATATTCCCCCCTTCCGCACCGCAGATGGATGAGATGGCATGAATAATTTCGTAATATTTACGATCGTTTTGGATATTCGGCCATCCCCCCCGAAAGAAGATGTCGTCGTGGAGGTTTCACCCCTTTTTCCGGATGCCTTTCCGGTAAAACTTGAGGAAGTAATCGATCCCGGAGGTGACCGTAAGGACCAGGGCGATGCAGAGGATCGCCATGCCCACCAGATGGGCGTCGGCGCCGATGAACGGGTAATGGATCATCAGCGCCGAGACGGCGAAGATCTGGCAGAGCGTCTTCCGTTTCCCGAGCGGGCTGGCCTGGATGATCAACCCGTCGGAAGAGGCAATGTTGCGGATGCCGTCCACGGCGAAGTCCCGGATGATGATGACGGCGACGATCCAGGCGGGGATTCGGCCGATCGGAATCATCAGGATCATCGCCGTGTTGACGATCAGCTTGTCGGCGATCGGGTCGAGAAATTTCCCCATCGTCGTGACGATCTTGAATCTCCGGGCGATGTATCCGTCGAGAATATCGGTCAGCGCCGCCGCAATGAAGAGGATTGCGATGACGAGACTCATGGCCGGCCCCGGGGAGAGGAGAAGACCGAAAAGGATCGGAATTACCCCGAGCCGGAGCATGGTGATCGTATTGGGGAGGTTGAACATCTCCCGCTTCTCCTCCGGGATGGGCAGCCGGTCAAACGACCTCTTCAGTAAATCGATCATCGTCGGGGATCTCCTCCCTGTCCCCATTTGTTTCCCCTAAACATATCGAAGACATGCTAGCGTTTTTTTTCACTTTTATACTGTTCAAGACATTTTGGAGAGCAGAAATAGACCGTCTTCCCGTCGATCTGCGTCCGGCAGGCATCGCCAATGGGAACATAGGTGTGGCAGAAGGGATCTTCCACAAGTTCCTCACCGGCGACGGCGGTTCTGATCTCCGCCGGACCGGCTTTCCCTCCCATCTGCGGAAAGCCTTTCCGGAAAAAACTGAACAGAAGATAAATGACGATGACGCCGATCACCAGCTTGAATATCATTTTTCAACCACCATTTTCTTTTCGGAGCTCCCGCGACAAATCCGCCGCGAATCTTTCATTCCCCGGTCTCATCCGGAGTGTATAGCTCCACAAGTCCCGAGTCGGTCAGACGATCCAGCAGGCCGCGGGCCGAAACACCGAACGCGGGATGGATCGCATAGGAGGCGAGCTCGCAAAGCGGCTCCAGAACAAAACGCCGCCGGTGCATCTCCGGGTGAGGGATCTTCAATCCGTCCCGATCGACAACCTCCTGACCGTAGAGGAGAATGTCCAGATCGATCACCCGCGGTCCCCATCGCGGCCCTTCCGTCCGCCCCATCTGCCTTTCACTCGCTTTCAATGCGTCGAATAATTTCGCCGGAGACAAATCCGTCCGGACTTCCGCGACGGCATTGATGAACCACCCCTGCTCCATCGGCCCGACCGGCGCCGTCCGGTAGAGAGAAGAGCATCGAAGCAAGCGGACTCCCGGAGTCGTCCCGACGCGCCGCACCGCATCCCGGCACTGGGCGGCCGGATCTCCCAGATTTGCGCCGATCCCGATGAAGGCGACGATTCCCCGGATACCCTCGCCCGAAG
>JAPLJX010000402.1:7584-8103 GCA_026388375.1 Deltaproteobacteria bacterium | reverse complement strand
GCCGTGGCGCGTCCTCGACGTCGGAACAGGAACGGGCATCCTCGGCATCGCGTGCGCGAAGCTTGGCGCCGGGCGGGTCCTCTGCGTGGACAATGATGAGCAGGCAACGGAGATCGCACGGGAGAATGTCCGGATCAATCGGGCCGAAGACCGCGTCACGGTCTCCGGCCGGGACGTCGCCGAACTCACGGAACCCTTTCACCTGATCGTGGCGAACCTGACGGCGAAGATCCTCATCGAACTTTATCCCCATCTCGTCCGCCTCGTCAGCCCCGGTGGCTACCTTGTCATCTCGGGAATCATCGAACAGAACAAACCGGACATCGAGGCCCGTTTTCCGGGCAACTCCTTCCCGATCCAACGCCTCATCACCGAAAAGGAGTGGGTCTGTTATCTCCTGAAGAAAGCAGGCGACCGGCCGTGACGATTCCCCGAATCTACCTACCGCGCACCATCGAGACGGGCGCGATCTGCAAGGTGACCGCGGATCAGGCGCGTTACCTGAACACGGTCCTCCGG
>JAPLJX010000402.1:0-7539 GCA_026388375.1 Deltaproteobacteria bacterium | reverse complement strand
TCATCCAGCGGCAGACGGTGGAAGGGATCGATCTGGAGATCACCGACCGGTATGCGGCGCCCGCCGCAGAAATTCATATCACCCTCTGCCAGGCCGTCCCCAAGGCGGAGAAGATGGACGGAATCATCCGGCACGCGACGGAACTGGGCGTGGAACGGATCATCCCTTTCTTCGCGGAGCGGTCCGTCCCCCACTGGGAGCCGGAGCGGCTTCCGCGCAAACGGGAGCGGTGGCAGAAGATTGCGGTCGAGGCCTCCCGCCAGTGCGGCCGGTCCGACATCCCGGAGATCGGGGAGATCGTGACGTTTGAGCGGATGCTTCGCGCCGTTCCCGAAAGCGGCCTCAGGCTGATCCCCTGGGAAGAGGAGACGACGACGAGGATCAGCACGGTCCTCCGGGACCCGGCATGGTCGGGGATGAAGGAGTTCATCCTGGTGATCGGCCCGGAGGGAGGCTTCAGCGCGGAAGAGATCGAACTGGCCCGGCGGGCGGGTTTCCTGTCCGTCAGCCTCGGAAAGAGGGTGCTCCGCGTGGAGACGGCGTCACTCGCGCTCCTCGCCATCCTCCAGTACGAGATTGGAGCACGGGAAACGGAATCGACGGCATGAAGAGACCTTTCAAATTAGCCGTATATGGAGTTGTCATTCCCTTGAAAGCGGGAATGACAAGGCAGGGGCATTTTTCAAAGGCCTCGATGAGAGATGAAGGAGCGGGACCATGACGGGCAGACGGTACGGCGGTTTCTGGCGGCGACTTTTCGCCTTTCTCATCGACAAGGTCATCCTCTACTTCGTAACGCTGATTCTATTTCTGATCGGCCTGCTCGCCCTCGGACTGAAAGGGAACATGACGGACCGCGTTCTCTCCTCCCTCGGGGATCCGGCACGCGGAATAGGCGTCTTCGCGCTCCTCTACATCGCCGCTTCCCTCCTCGCCGGTATGATCTACTTCACAGGATTCCACGGGATCGCGGGCCGGACGCCGGGAAAGATGCTCCTCGGCCTCCGCGTGATCCAGGCGTCGGGCGACCCGATCACCCCGGGCATCGCCTTCCTGCGGTGGGTGGGCTACCTGATCTCCGGACCCCTCTTTGGCCTCGGCTTCCTCTGGGTCGCCTTTGACGGCAGGAAGCAGGGGTGGCACGACAAGATCGCCGCAACCCTCGTCATCCGCTGGCGAGGCGATTCCGATCCGATGGACGCTGAAGAGGCGCCCGCCGCATTCGCCGCCGCCGGAATACCCCCATCCGCCGGAGCGGAAAATGCTTTCATTCCACTTCCGGAACAACAGCCGGAAAAGCCATGCACCGACGGCGTGTTGCCCAGCCCGTAACGGACCGCGACCCTGCCGGAAAAATGGCTTGACAAACGGGGACATATTTTATAGAGAGACCTTCCATTTCGGCGATCGCATGCCGAACGGGGGCCGGTAGCTCAGTCGGTAGAGCAACGGACTGAAAATCCGTGTGTCGACAGTTCAATTCTGTCCTGGCCCACCATAAGAATCAAGGGGTTGCAGCTTAACGGCTGTAGCCCCTTTTTCTTTATCCGCTCTTTTTTACCGCTCCCTTA
Organism: Deltaproteobacteria bacterium; assembly: GCA_026388375.1. GTDB lineage: Bacteria > Desulfobacterota > Syntrophia > Syntrophales > UBA5619 > UBA5619. The sequence continues at coordinate 5,968 of JAPLJX010000402.1, read as the reverse complement.
CCGCTTTTGGAATTTGACGGGAAAAACTTATTCGGAGACACAGAGAAACTTATTCTGTTACAAAAAAACGCAATCGGTTACAACATTCACGGGGTGCTCGATAGGGCGCAAAAATCCTGTCCGTTCGGGGCATCTTCAAAACGGCAGGTGATTTAGATCTATTTTGTTGGTCTGAATTTACTAATTTTCTCCGCTTATGATGATCACTTTTCGCCCTTTTCTGCCCGGACAAATACTGCTCGGGATAAAACATTCTGCACAATTGCCCTGGCGTCGGCGTGGCAACGATGGCCTAACCAGGATCGAATTCGTTGAGTGATTTCATTCAATGCTATACGATGGCCTCGGTACATGGCCTGCATGACTTTCAGCCGACGTTTCATCCTCTTGATGCTCTGCCTCTTTATCTTCACGTGGTCCACGAAGACCTTGTAGCCGACAAACTCAATTCCGCCATTGGCTTTCCCAATCACGGTTCCCTTTGGATTCAGTTCAAGGCGCAATCGATTTTCGAGGAGGCCCCGGATCTCTTCTTTCACGTGCTGTAAATGCTTCTTATCGTGGTGAATAGTAATGAAATTATCCATATAGCGGAGATAGTAGTGCTCGCGCAGATCGTGCTTTACAAATTGGTCAACGATGTTCATGTAAATATTGGCCGAGAGCTGGCTGAGCAGGGTCCCGATAGGCATTCCCGGATTGCGCAAATAGCTGTCAATGTAGGCCCGGATGAGCCTCAATGTGTCGAGGCATTTGATCTTCCGCTGAAACTCGCCATAGAGGATCTCATGATCGATATGCGGGAAGTATTTGCGAATATCGCAATGAAGGAAATAAATCTCCTCGCCGGGCCATTTCTGTTGGGCCGCGTTCAAGAAGTATTGCAGGCGTCGCATGGCGCGGTGCGTGCCCTTGCCTTTGCGACAGGCGAAAGAATCATCAATGAACCCTTTATCAAAGATGGGCTCAATGACCTGATGCAGCGATTGCTGAACCACGCGATCCCGCAGCGGAAGGTATTGAATCAGGCGTTCCTTCGGGTCCATGATGGTGAATTCGCGATATGCGCCAACCTTGTACGCTTTCCAGGCCAGCTCATTGTGGATATTAATGATATTCCCCAAGGTGTTATATCCGAAACGAAGAACCTCCTTATCGTATCGCTTCCCGAGACGGACATATTTATAGGCCGTTTCAAGGTTGTTCACGTCGCAGATTCTTGCGTATAGGTTATTGTACCGCTTCATCTTTTCCTTTTTAAAGTGCCTTCATGATCTTTCGCTACTACTACTCAAACATGAAGGCTATGGGCTATTTTCCCTTTCGGGAAGGACACAGCCTCCCTATGAAATGCACCGGGCCTCTGCCCGTAAACAGGCGCCTTCTGGCAAATTTTCAAAGTCGAGACGAAAAGAAATATTCGTGTTGACGTTCGTGCGCAGATTGTTGAGGTTCAGCGCGGCCACACCATCGTCGCCGGCGTTGTTCCAATTCCCAAAACGGATCGGAATGCGCTAACAGATAGACACTATTCATGTTTAACAGGCTGTGCCCCTTCTCGCTGGGACCTGATCCATCCGCCCAGCAATTTACCAACTTCGTCAATCCTTTCCATCCACAAGGTGTATTTCTTTTGATCGATGTATTTCAGCCGCCGATGGGACAGATCCACGAGGTGCCGCAGCGTTTCGTGGGCAATGTCCAGCTCCATCAGGGCCGTTTTCCGATAGGTCCGCTTGTTGGTCTCTACGATCAGCCGTAAAACTTCATACATCTGCTGCCGGATCATGGATGCCAAAACAAATTTCTCGTATTTCGGAAACTGCCTGACGGCGATGGTTCCGTACTCGATCATTTCCAGAGTCTTTTCATAGATGATCAGATTCTTTGTCATGTTTTCCCTTTATTCCCTGCGGGGCTTAAAGGGCCGGACTATCGTCCGGCCCACAGATTATACAGACTACACGCCACCGAAATAGGCGAGACGAAAAGAAATACTCGTGTCGACGTACGTGCGCAGAGCGTTGAGGGACAGCGCGGCCACACCAGCGTCGCCGGCGTGGACCCAAAGCCCAAAACGGAACGGAATGCGCTCGCCGGCGCAATCCCACCACATGCTACCGACCGGGGCCGAGCTATCAAACGCCGGGTCAAGCATCGCCTGCTGGCAGCGGTTTTTTATCGCCGCGCTGAGGGCCGAGTAGGCCGCCGACCTGGCAATGGTCTTCCATGCAGTCGGCCCGCCGGAAGTATGGAGTGTATCCGTTCCGGACACACCCAATTGCGGGGGAGCCCCGGCAGCGATAATCACGTTATCCGTCGGCCAGGACGCCTCGGCGAGGGTGTAATAATTATCGGTCGGCAGATAGAACTTTCCGTCAACAATTTTCATGCCGTCGACCCATTCCCAGACATTGCCGACAAGATCCGCCACGCCCGCGTAGGTCCCATCGTGTCGCCAAGAGGCCGGGCCGGAGCCGGTCAATACGCGCGCCGTTCCGGAGGCCAGGCCGGGGAGCGCGCCATCCTGCCGGACGCCGCATTCATTTGTATTCACGTGATGTTGACCGTAATGCGTATTTCCTCGCGGCTGACCGTTTTTGATGCAGATCAGCGCCAGGGCCGATGCCTCCCAATTCGTTAACATATGAAACCCGGCGCGTCGTGTCGTATCGCCTTGATTTTTCATCAGGCAATAATTCAGACATGTATCGAAATCAGCCGAACAACTTGGGTCCTTGTATGGCAGGGAATAGGCGCGCGAGCCGTACACAAAGGAATTATACATCCCGACCTTGAAATTGGACTGCGCGACGGTGTTGACGACGAACGCCGGGTGGATCCCCGTACCGAGATCCGTGTCGACGGTTTCCACCGCAAACGCCGGCACCCGCACCATCACCGACGGCAGCTTCAGGTCGTCAAAAACGACGGTGTTTCGCCCGCCGGACAGGGCCTCCAGGGCGTGTGAATAGTTTTCCCACAAAGACACATTCAGCAATGGCATGGTGTTGCCTCCCTCATGTTGTTTTTCGGGAGCCGCCCTTCGCCAGGCAAAAGCGCGAGCGCGGCGGCGGCCCTTTGCATTTTCTTTAAATCACGCTGTAAATGATTACTGAAATCACGCTTTTCCTCGACGCTCAGCCCTTGCGGCAGGCCGTATTTTTGCAGGATCGGCCGGATGTCCAACAGCGCCTTGTAGTGGCACTGGGCGCACGTCAGCCAATCCTCCACGGGCAGGTCGGATGTGATTTCCACCTTGTTCAGAAACTTGCATCGCGGGCAGCGCAACGTCTCGATGCCGAGATGAATCTTTCCGGGCTTGATGATGGGTGAAATCATAGGCATAGGTCCTCCTCTGGTTCCGGCAATTCGCGCGTGGTAACCTCCGTCATCGAGAGATCGACCGGCAGCGGGACGAGGATCTCGCGGATCTGCGTCCTTCCCCCCTGGGTCACACCCTCCGCGATATCGAGGTTCTGCGTCCTTCCGTCCTGGATCACCTCTTCCGTGTCGATCCGATGCCGGCGGGGCGGGACCTGCAACTCCGCGATATGCCAGTAGTGACTCCGGTCCGGATCAAGCGAATAAACGCCGTCTTCATCAACCCAGATATGAACGTATTCCCCGGCGAGGGCGTCCAGGTCGATTACGGTTTCCGGAACAACCCCCGTAATCTTTGAGGAAAACGATTCGATTTTCAGTTTGCAATCATCGATGACGAGCAGACTCGATTTCATGGCTTGTTCCTCCCGATCAGTATTTGATCAGCAAATACGCAAACGCCGTTACCGCCGCTCCGCTGTTATAGATCACAACCGTATTAGCCGATTTCGTGTAGGATATTTCGCCGAGCAGCCCCCCCGGCGATGCCGACGGCTCGATGATCACATGGTAGTCGGTTGTATTCAGATTGTGGGCGATGGTGACTCCGGCCGGTCCGACGAAGGCCGATGTCCCGCGGGAAAAACATGCCGAATCCATCGACTCCCGAAACTGTACGGGAGTCAGTGCGGCAAGTGCGGTTGAAAGGGCCGCCGCCTTGTGCGTCCCGTCCGTATTGTGCTCGACATCTCCCCTCCGGTTCAGCGTGTCGAGTTTTGTCGGATGCCCGGCGCCAACTATCTCCTCGGAATACTGGACTCGTTGATCACTCATGGACTATCTCCTCTCCCTTAATAATTCGCGGTATCCCGATCTCCGCCCGCCTTTACGGAGCCGTCGGCCAAGTGCGAGCCGTCGGCCAGGTGGGCGGCGGTCAGAAAATATGGGGTCTGCAGGACGCGGAAATCGATGCAGCCGCCCAGATAATCAGGTGAAACACCGAGGACCTTCCAAAATTGATTATAAAGCGGCTGCCCATCCGATCCGAACAGGCGGCGGGCCGTCATCAGGACGATATCGCCCACGTCGTTATTCACTCGCTTCAAGGTCTTATCCCGGACGGAAGCCTCGTAAATGGGCGACCCGAATTTTGCAACGATGATGTCCTGGATCTTGTTGACGCTGGCCAGATCCCGGCACCAGTAATGCCGAAACGGCTGGGCCGGAGTTTTCTCCCCAAAGGTGCTTTGCGAAATGATGTTTGAATGGGCGCTGTCGTCGGTATGCCGCTTGAACTCCGAACCCGACGCATAATCATAGGCATAGGAGGCCGGGCAGCGATTAATAATGTTTTCAAGTTTCAGCGCCTCGGGGATGACGTCAATATCGCCCCTGCTCAAGATGCCGTCGAAGACGGGGGTGGCGCCGTCCGTCCCGTCGTCGATCTCAAAGCAGAGCAGGCCGTCGCCGGAAAGATAGGCCGACCCGAGGAAGGACGACATGATTTTTATGATCAATTCCCAATACGTTATATCCTCGGCGATGACGCCCGCCGCCTTGTACCCTTGCGCCAGGAATTTTTGCCGGGCGCGGGCCTTGGACGTGCTCTCGAAAAGCGACGATGAAAACGCATTTTGCACCGTCAGGATGTCTTCGATCTGGTCGATGGCGTTGTCGATCAGCACCCCGGATGCATCCAGGCCCATGCCGCGCACGGTTACGACCTTGTTTCCCTGGTCCGCCGTAAACGTGATGGTGGCAATCGCGCCCAACCCTTCATAATTATTGGATGCGGAGAAGGTATATCCCGCCGCCTGGAGCACGCCGTCCACATAAACCGCCACGCTGTTTCCTTCGGCGACGGTCAACACCGCAAAGCCCGCATAGCAATAAACGTGGTTGACCGTGTCGATGCAGGGACATGCCCAATTCCCGTCCGTCCCGTCGGTCAGATCTCCATAGACCAGGGGCAGCCGGGCGTTTGTGTCCAGCGGGCTCGCATACCGGCCCGCCCGGCTCAGATACCAGGGGTTGTAAACGCCGCTGATCTTCTCCTCGGCCTCCAGCGCCATGACGCCGGATCCCGGAGTCACCGAGACGATTGTGCCCTTGAACAGCGGCAGATGGGTCGAAAACGGCAAATCCTCAAAACCGGCGTAAACAAAGAGGTCCCGGGTGATAAAGGGCTCCGTCGCGATGAGCTTGGAAAAATAATCATCGGCGTCGTCCAGCTCCACCGTGAGGGATTGCAGATCCTTCCCGAACCAGCCCGCGAGATAATCGGCATCCTGCGGCTGCAGCGTCCGATCGAGGCCGGAAAGGCTCAGCAGCCGCCCGGCCTTGTCGATTACCCCGATGCTTTCCGCGCCCGCCAGGATTGCCCCGCCTGCCGTATATGATCCGTCGGCCAGGTACGCCACGGGGGTAAAAACGCCCTTGAGCTCCTTGGCGGCATAGGCACGATAGCCCATGTGGGTGTGGATCAGGATATAGGCAAGGGGCGATTCGCCGCGCATCAGGCGGTTGTGCATTTCAATGGAGGTTCTATACACTGTCGAGCACCTCCGCCAGCTCCAGGGGCATATCGTAATAGGTCAGAGTCTTGTTCCGCGCCGGAAACTTGGCGATTCTCATCAGCCAGGTG
>JAPLJX010000022.1 GCA_026388375.1 Deltaproteobacteria bacterium | reverse complement strand
TAAGCGGCAGGGTTCCCGCCTCGTACCCGACGACCACATCCACCTTCTTTTCAGCCAGGAGGCCCTTCGCCTCTTCCCGCAGCTTTTTCTCTACATTTTCCACTGTCGCTGATCCCTCATTCTGATGGACGTTCCATTAGATTCCGTTGTAACACTTTTTCTTTCGTATATCCCCCCCGCCCTAACCCTCCCCCGCCAGGGGGGAGGGGATTAGATTCCCTTAACGAGTTTTTTGGCCGGGCCGAGCGCACGCACGGCAGCGGTGACCCCGCGGATCACCTGGGCAAACCGGTCTCCCTCGGAGGCGGAGACCCAGGTAAACAGCGTCCGGTCCCCTTCCAGTCCGATGTAACTGAGGAAACTCTTCAGCGCGGCAAACTTACGGCGGGCCGTCAGATTTCCGGTGATATAGTGACACTCGCCGGGGTGGCACCCGGAGACCAGCACCCCGTCCGCCCCCTCCTGCAGCGCCCTCAGGATGTAAAAGGGATTGATCCGCCCCGTGCAGGGGACCCGGATGATCCTTACGTTCGGCGGATACTGGATCCGGCTGATGCCGGCGAGATCCGCCCCGGCATAGGTGCACCAGTTGCAGACGATGGCGACGATCTTCGGTTCCCACGCCTTTGCCGACTCTTTGTCCGTCATATCACCTCTTCTCCGAAAATGGGGACAGGTCCATTTTCCCTGAAATCCCAGCATGGAAATGGGGACAGGTCCATTTTCCTGCTTTTTTTCAACGGCCTGTTAGGAGGAAAATATGGAAAATGGACCTGTCCCCATTTCCTCCGCCGCCCTAAAAGAGCGCCCCGATCTGCGCCAGGACCTCCTCATTGTTGAAACCGTTCAGATCCGCCGCGTTCATCCGGCAGGAGGCCGTGCAGACCCCGCACCCCTTGCACAGGACGGTATTGACCACGGCCGCCCCTTCCTTCTCATCCACCGCAATGGCGCTGAAGGGACAGTTGATCTCGCAGAGACCGCAGGCCATGCATCGTTCCTTGTTGACATAGGCCGTCTTCCCTTCCGCCTCGATGAAGTCCTTCCACAGGATCGTGCAGGCGCGGGAAACCGCGGCATTGGCCTGGGTGATCGACTCCTCGCTGAACTTCGGGGCGTGGGACATCCCGCACATGAAGACGCCGTCCGTCGCAAAATCGACTGGCCGCAGCTTCACGTGCGCCTCGAGGAAGAAGCCGTCCTGGTTGGTCGGCACCTTCAGCAGCTTGCCGATTTCCGCGTTGCCCGGGTTGGGAACGGTCCCCACGCTGAGGGCCAGCAGATCCGCCCGGAGTTCGACGGTCTCGTTGAGAATGGGATCGAATACCGTCACGGCGATCTTGTCTCCCTCGGCCTTCACCTCGGGTTTTCGATCTTCGTCGTAACGGACGAACCGGACGTCGGCCTCTCTCGCCTTTTTGTAATAATCCTCCTTGAGGCCGAAGGTCCGGATGTCGCGGTAGATCACGGTGATCTCCCGGTTCGGATCGGCTTCCTTCAGCTTCAGCGCATTCTTGATCGCCTCGGAACAGCAGTATCGGCTGCAGTAGGGACGTTCGTCGTTCCGTGAACCGACGCACTGGATCATCACAACGCACTTCGCCCCCAGGGCTTTGGCCTCCTTGCCGGCGATGAGCTTCTCCAACTCCCGCTGCGTCACGACCCGGTCGGATGCGCCGCAGAGATACTCATCCGTTTCGAGTTCGTAGGCCCCCGTGGCGACGATCACAACGCCGTGTTCAAAGAGCTCCTCGCCCGCCTTCGTCCCCACCGTCGTCTTGTAATTGCCGATGAACCCTTCCAGCTTGCGGATCTCCGCCCCGGTGAAGACGCGGATGAGGGGGCTCTTGCCGATCCGATCGAGCAGACCGGCCAGATGGCTGCGCGTATCGACGTCTTCGAGGGTGTAGTGGAGCTTCCGGTAGTTTCCGCCGAGCTCTTCTTCTTTCTCGACGATGAAGGACGCGAAACCCTGATCCGCCAGGGAGAGAGCCGCCGTGATGCCGGCAAGTCCGCCGCCGATGATGAGGACCGCATGGTTGACGCCGAGCTGGCCCGGTTTCAGAGGCTTGAGGAATTCCGCCTTGGCAATCGCCATGCGGACGAGATCTTTCGCCTTTTCCGTCGCTTTGGCGGGTTCGTGCATGTGGACCCACGAATCCTGATCCCGGATGTTGGCCATCTCGAAGAGGTAGGGGTTCAGGCCGGCCTTTTCGCAGTTCTCCTGGAAGAGACCCTCATGGGTGCGCGGCGAGCAGGAGGCGACGACGACCCGGGAGAGCTTGTGCTCCCGGATCACCTCGCCCATCTTGACGGCCGTATCCTGGGAGCAGGTGAAGAGGTTGTCCGTGGCGAAGACCACATTGGGCAGCGTCTTGGCATATTCAACGACGCCGGGGACGTCGACGACGCCGCCGATGTTGATGCCGCAGTGGCAGACGAAGACCCCCGTCCGCGGGCCGATCCCCCGCAGATCGCTCTCCATCGGAAGATCCTCCACCGTGGTCAGCGTGCCCCGGCGGGAGGCCAGGAGCCCCTCCGCGCAGGCGGCGGCGCCGCTCGCCTCCATGACCGTCTCGGGAATGTCCTTGGGACCGCCGAAGGCGCCGCAGACGAAGACCCCTTCCCGGCTGGTCTGAACCGGGTTTTCCCGCAGCGTTTTACAGAAGCCGTGTTCCTCGAGATCGATGCCCAGGTTTTTCGCCAGCACGGCCGCTTCCTTCGGCGGCGTCAGGCCGACGGAGAGGACGACCATGTCGAACTCCTCCTCGGCGAGGCTTCCGTCCTCCAGCATATACGTGAGGATCAGGTTCTTCGTCTGCTGGAGTTGCTTGATCGTCGAGGGCATCGAGCGGATGTAGCGGACGCCGTACTCCTCCTTGGCCCGGTTGACGAAGCGGTCGAAATCCTTGCCGTGGGCCCGGATGTCCATGAAGAAGATGGTCGGCTCCAGCCCTTTGGCGTGCTCCTTGGCGATGATCGCCTCCTTCGTGGCGTACATGCAGCATACCGACGAGCACCAACTGTTGCCGCAGGAGGTGTCGCGGGAGCCGACGCACTGGATGAAGGCGATCTTCTTCGGCTCCTTGCCGTCGGAGATCCGCTGGACATGGCCGAAGAAGGGACCGGAGGCGGAGAGGATCCGCTCGAACTGGATGCCGGTGACGACGTTTGGATAGAAGCCGAAGCCGTACTCGCCCCGGAGGCGCGGATCGAAGACCTCGAAGCCCGGCGCGGCGATGATGGAGCCGACCTCGATCGTCTCCTCGGAAGAGATCATCTCATGATCGATCGCCTTCGCGATGCAGGCATCGACGCACTGGTAGCACTCGGAGCAGATCCCGCAGGAAAGACAGCGGTTCGCCTCCCGGACGGCCTCCTCCTCGCCGAACCCGATCCCCACCTCCCGAAAGTCGTTCTTCCTCTCTTTTGCCTCCAGCAGCGGATACTCCACCCGGGGAAGCTTGGCCACCTTCGAGACATCGGCCTTGTCGGCGAGATCCTTCTTCCAGTCCTTTTCCCGGCCCGTCCGGATCTCCTGGCCGCTCAGATAGCGTCCGATCGAAACGGCCGCCTCCTTCCCGGCATAGACGGCCTTGACGACCGTGGCCGGCCCGGTCACATTATCTCCGCCGGCGAATATCCCGGGAACGCTGGTCGCGAAGGTTACGGGGTCCACATCGAAGGTGTTCCATTTGTTGACCGCGATGCCGCTCTCCTTCGGGACAAACGACAGATCCGCCGCCTGGCCGATGGCCGGGACGATGCTGTCGCAGGCGATCGTGAATTCGGAGCCCTTGATCGGCATGGGGCGGCGGCGGCCGCTGGCGTCGGGCTCGCCGAGTTCCATCCGGATGCATTCGATCCCGGTGACCTTCCCGTTCTCGCCCTGGATACGGACCGGCGCCGCGAGAAATTCCATCCGGATCCCCTCTTCGATGGCCTCCTCGATCTCCTCGGGTGAAGCGGGCATTTCGGCCCGGGAACGGCGGTAGAGGATGAAAACCTCCTGCGAACCGGTCCGGACGGCCGTCCGGACGGCGTCCATCGCGACGTTGCCGCCGCCGATGACGGCGACTCGTTTGCCGAGGGAGACTTTTTCTCCCAGATTCACCCTTCTCAGATAATCGACGCCGTGGACGACCCCCTGGAGCTCCTCGCCCGGAACGTCGAGCTTGCTGGAGAGAACGGTCCCGCAGCCGATGAAGAGGGCGTCGTAATCCTGCCGGAGTTTTTCGAAAGAGATATCTTTACCGATGCGGGTGTTCAGGTGAATCTTGACGCCGAGGTCCTCGATGACTTTGATCTCCGCCCTCAGAACGTCCTTGGGGAGGCGGTATTCGGGGATGCCCACCGCGAGCCAGCCGCCGGCCACGGGCAGGGCCTCGAAGACCTCGATGTCGTACCCCTCGATCGCCAGATAGTACGCCGCGGTCAACCCGGCGGGACCGGCGCCGATCACGGCAACCCTCTTCCCTTTTTTCTCTTTCACCTCGGGGACAAAACGGGTTTCGTCGTGGAGATCCAGGTCGGCCACGAAGCGCTTCAGGTGCATGATGTCGATCGGTTCATCCACCTCTTTGCGCTTGCAGGCCTCCTCGCAGGGGTGGTTGCAGACCCGTCCGCAGACAATCGGAAAAGGATTATCTCTTTTGATCAGTTTCAGGGCTTCCTTGAACTTTCCCGCCGCGATCAGGGCCACGTAACCCTGGACGCTGATGTGGGTGGGACAGGCCGCCTTGCAGGGGGAGGTCCCCAGCTTGTCGATCGCGAAACCGGAGGGAATGGCCTGCGGAAAGTGGCGGTAGATGGCCTTGCGGGTATTGAGATTTTCGTTGAAATCGGAGGGAACGGAGACAGGGCAGACATTGGCGCAGTCCCCGCAGCCGGTGCACTTGTCCAGGTTTACATACCGGGGGGCCTTGGTTATCCGGACACGGAAACGGCCCGCCTCGCCTTCGACGGCCTCCACGGTCCGCCCGGTCATGATCTGGACATTGGGATGCCGTCCGACCTCGACCAGCTTCGGGGAAAGGATGCAGGCCGAACAGTCGTTTGTGGGAAAGGTCTTGTCAAGCTGGGCCATGACGCCGCCGATGCTGATCTCCCTCTCCACGAGAAATACCTTCATCCCGGAATTGGCAAGGTCAAGCGACGCCTGGATGCCTGCAATCCCCGACCCCACCACCATGACCGCACCGACTTTATCGCTCTCTTTCAGCACCCGTTCACCCCTTTATCCGGATTCTTTGGATCGAAGTTTGAAATGAAGTCAACTCGCTGCCGAGGCTTTTCCCTCCCGGTCGGTGCCGTTACCATGAATCGGTTTTTCCGTCAAGGGCAATTATGACCGGTGGTCAGCATCCGCGAGGCCATCTCGTTCGCTCCGGCCCTGACGGAATGAAATGATCGAATCGCGCGGAAAGCATGGCAGGCCGTTTGGCGGCTTGATAATTTTGATCACAGGAACCAGTCGACCCGGTTGATCACCTTCTCCAGGAAACGGGCAATCACTCCGCGCCGTTCATGACCCTCCACCGTAACTCGCCGGGACTTTTCGAAATCATTCAGGAGTAAATTTTTGATTTGCCTGCCGAACGTAACGTCGTCGATGATGCTGTTCAGCTCATGGTTGCGATGAAAGCTGCGCAGATCGAGGTTGGCCGATCCAATGACCGTCCGCTCCCTGTCGATCAGCATCACCTTGGCGTGGAGGATCTCCCGCCCCAGTTCGCGGATCTCGATCCCCTTCCGGAGCAGTGCGGCGTAATAACTGAGCCCCAGGAGCCTCACCACCGGTGAATCGCTGCGCGCCGGGAGCAGCAGGCGCACCTTCACCCCGCGCCGCGCGGCCCGCAGCAGGGAACGGATCATGCGGGGACCGGGAATAAAGTAGGGGGTTGCGATGAGGATCTCCTCCGCAGCGGAGGCGATATTGAGCAGGAAGGCGTTGCGGATGAAGGAACGACAGTGGTGAGGGCCGCCGCTGACGATCACGACATCCGCCTGACCGCTCCGCCGGGGGTGCGGATCTGCATCACCGCCGGTGGGGAGAAGTTGGGGAAGCTCCCCCCTCTCCATCTGCCAGGTCTCGGAGAAATTGCGCGTAAGCTCGCTCACCGCGCTACCCGAGATGCTGAAACCCACATCACGGAAGCGCTGCGACCTCTCCACCCTCCCGGAATATTCATCGCCGATGTTGAAGCCCCCCAGATAGGCCAGGTTGCCGTCGATGATGGCCATCTTGCGGTGGTCGCGCCGATCGAACCAGTGCATGCCGCGCTTGAACGAGGGAACATTGAACGGAATCAGTTCAATGCCCTGCCGCGCCATGTCCTCGAAAAAAGAGGCCGGGGTTTCAATGGAGCCGACATAGTCATAGATCAGCCAGACGCGCACACCGCGCCGGGCCGCTTCCGCCAGTTCGGCGGCAAAGGCTGCGCCGGTAAGCGCTCCGCGGAGCAGGACGCGGTCGCCGGAGGCGAGGTCATCGATGGAGACCGTCTGCGCCTCGCTGAGATCCTTGGCG
>JAPLJX010000227.1:8526-17531 GCA_026388375.1 Deltaproteobacteria bacterium | reverse complement strand
TTCAGACCAAAAATACCCTCACCTTCCCGATGTCGGGAACGGGCAGCGCCGGAATGGAAACCGCCTTCTGCAATTTCGTCGAACCCGGTGATACGGTCGTGATCGGCTGCAACGGTTATTTCAGCGAGCGGATGTGCGAAATGGCGAAACTCTACGGCGCCAATGTGAAGCGGATTGAAAAACCCTGGGGCGGCGTGTTCATACCGGCCGAGGTCGAAGCCGCTCTCGTCGAAAACAAACCGGTCAAGATCCTGGCCCTGATCCATGCGGAGACCTCCACCGGCGCGCTCCAGCCGCTGGAGGGAATGGCCGAGGTCGTTCACCGGCACGGCGCCCTTTTCCTGATCGATTGCGTCACCTCCCTGAGCGGCGTCCCGCTCAACATCGACGGCTGGGGAATCGACGTGGCGTTCAGCGCATCGCAGAAATGTCTCGGCTGTCCTCCCGGTCTTTCCCCATTTACCGTCAGCGATCAGGCCCGTGAGGCCCTCTATCGCCGGAAAAACCGCGTTCCGAATTGGTACCTCGATCTGTCGATGATCGAAAAATACTGGAACAAGGAGCGGGTATATCACCATACACCCTCGACGACCCTCCATTACGGTTTTCGCGAAGGGTTGCGGCTTGTCCTTGAAGAAGGTCTGGAGGACCGCTGGTTCCGTCATCAGGCCATTGCCGAGTATCTCTGGGACAAGATGGGAACCCTTGGTTTGCAGCTTTTTGTTCCGCGGGAAAACCGCCTGCCCTCGCTGAGCACGATCTGCGTTCCCGACGGCGTCGATGATGCGGCCGTCCGGACGCGCCTGCGCGAGGCGTACAACATCGATATCGCCGGCGGATTCGGCCCCCTGAAAGGCAAGATCTGGCGGGTCGGGCTGATGGGCTTTTCCAGCAGGCGCGAAAACGTGACCCTGCTCTCCGAGGCGCTGCGGGAGATTCTCCACGGAAAAATTTGAAAGGATCCGCCTGAAAGTCATCTAAAGAGATTTTACTGCCTTTTATTCTATTGTCCGCGCGGTGTTGTCGATAGCGTTCATGGCATCATCCCGGGGCATCAGAAAAAGCTGCGGCTTGCCATGACTTTTCGAATACCGCTTCCCGTGCCGTCATCCTGAAGCCAGACCGCCAGGATCTGCCCGTTCGAGACCGCGATGGTTGGGCATATCGTGTCATCCGTTCCGGACTGCATGGCCGCCGCGGCGCTCCAGAGGAGCGAATCGCCATACCTGATGCTTACGCGAACGATATTGTTGCTGCCGGCTGCAACCTGGAGCCAGACTGCGCCGGCGTTTCCGGCTGCGTCCACGCCCAAATCCGGCAAGGAGATCTCATCCGTGCCCCGCAGGATGGATGAGGGTGTTCCCCAGTTTCCCATACGAGCGCTGAAGTGGGCCGACCGGAGGGTATATTGACCCGAATCGTCGTCTTCACCCGCACCGTCGTATTCCCTCCACAAAGCGATCACGTTACCGGAGGCATCGGCCGCGACGGAAGTATAGGAGCTCGTTGCGATCGTTCCCCCCTGGATATTTACACTGCCTTGCCAGTTCAAGCCGACGGGGAGGTAGTTTGCCATCACCTGGTCGAATCCCGAACCGTCGTCCTGATGCCATACCGCAAAGGCACTTCCGTTCGGCAGCATGGCAAGCTTCGGATTGGCTGCATTGCCTGCATCCGTTTCCACGAGTCCCGGGTCGCCCCAGGATGACGTCGCCGCCGAGAAGCGGCTGAAACGGATATCGAAGATGCCCGATCCGTTCGTCTGCATCCAGATGGCCACAGCGTTTCCTAATGCGTCGGTTTTTACCTGCGGAAACTGACAATCCCCCGCCGCGGTTTCCACCACCTGAGCAGCCCCCCAGGTATCGGTGGCCGCACTATAACGGATCGCCTGTGTCACAGAGAAACCCGTCCCGTCGTCCTGGGTCCAGACTACCACGGCATTGCCGAACGGATCGACGGAAATCTGAGGATCTTTGCTTGCACCAACACCGGATTGGATGCGCCTTGCGGTGTCCCATGTACCCGTCAGGAAGCGGTAACGGCGCGACCAGAGATGATACATGCCCGTGGATTCATACCTCAGCCAGACCAAAACGGCATTCCCTTCATCATCGATGGTCACGCGCGGACATAGACCTTCCACGGTGTCTTCCTGGGCTGCCCGCGGACCAAGCCACAGACCCAGACGAAAGTAGTTGGCCCAGATCCGGTAGTTTCCCGTGCCGTCATCCTGCGCCCAGAGAGCGATGCCATCGCCCAGGCGATTCATCGCCACCGTCACATCCGCGGCATCGGTGTTTCCCTGCTGGAGAACCGTTGCGGGACCGAAGGTGCGCCCGCCGTCGCCTCCCGACGAACATCCCCAGAAATTTGCAGAAACGGCCACCAGGAGAATAACGAGGATTTTTCGCCACATTCTGTACAAAGACCTCCTTTCCGTTCATGCCTGCACGGGTGTCAGGGAATCGTGATGGTGTTCTTCTCCGCGACTTTTCCACTGCTGTCGATGATCGTGTAGGTGAGGCTGTTTCCCGTAATATCAAAACGGCCGAACTGATAGATTCTCTTACCGCCCAATTTAGGGTCGGAGTCCGACAGGGGTGCGCCGCCGCCGCCGAGGGTGAGGTAGGTAATTCCGTCCACGACGCGGCTGGAGTAGTAATGCTTGTGGCCCTGGAGGACCAGTTTGACCCCCTTTGCCTTGAAGAGGTTGTGCAGGTTCGTTATGAGCTCCTGCGCATCCCTGAAGCGGTCGCGCGGTCCCGTCGCGGCGTAAAGGGGGTTGTGGATCGCCACAATCTTCCATGGCTTGGTCGATCCGAGGTCATTGACGAGCCAGTCATACTGGGTCGTTCCGGGCTTGAGTCCTGCGACCGTGGCGTTCCGTCCGGTCTCCCTGCAGGTGCCGGCATCTTTCCGGCACGAGTTGATGCGGTCATTGCCGTCGATTACGCTGAAGTGGACGGGGCCGTAATCGAATCCGTAGTAAAAGGCATCCCGATCGTCGGGGTAGAAGGGGTAGGGCCAGTAGTTTTTGAAATTCTGCCCGAAGTCGGCGATGTCAGTGCCCCCTTGCCTATACCCCTCATGATTCCCCAGGACGCCCGCGACGGGGAAATGAGACAGAAACCACCGGCTCCAATCTTCCCGGTTAAAGAATTGACTATTGTTCTTGGTATCGTTTCGGTCCCATTCTCTCTTGACCTGACCCCGCTGGACAAAATCGCCCGTGTGCAGGCAGAGGGTATATGGCTTGGCGGCGTCATCCTCGATGTTTTTTTTCATCTGCATCAAGACATACTTCTGGCTGCTGGGCTCATCATTATCGCCCCGGGTATCGCCGTAGGCGAAGAAGGTGAGTGCTGACGCATCCGCCGGCGGCGTCCGAAAAGCCCCCGTGTATCGTTCCCCCTTGCATATAAGCCGGTAATAGGTGAGCGCCCCGGGGGCGAGACCCCGGATGGTGTAGGAAAACCACGGGGGGCTTTCCTCTAAAGTGTCTGGCTTTATTGGTGTTTTCCCGTAGGCCAATGTTTCCCCCCATTCGAGGGTGCAGGAACCCTTGGAGAGGGCACCCCCATCTCCTTCCCAGCGAATCGTCATGGCGGTATTGTCCACGACCTTGGGAGAGATGGCCGGGGGAGGGATGGCCGGTTTCGCGGCCAGCATCAGGTAGGGGCCCTTGATGAGAGGGTCACAAAAAGCCGGCTGGCCGATGATGGTGAAGAGAACAATGGCCAGGAAAAAGACGATCAACCTGAAGATTCTTGAGTTCATTGCGCCTCCGAGAAAAGGTGATTTCAACGGGATCATACATCAAAATTGATACGCATATTTACTGTGCAGGAACTCCTTTCTGGACACACCAAAGTTATAAAAGAGAGGCTTATCCTATTCCAATCCAGGTTTTATTACTTACAGATCTGTGTGCCGGAGTGCCCCGCAATCACCCAGGATGGATCGCCATATGATGAGTAAATACCGTCATAATCAGCTATACATAATCCTGAAAGATTGGGACACACAACCTTGTCGCCTACTTTTTCACACTGATATGTTTCCAAATGGTTCTTTCCCAATGTTACTGCCTGAATTACCGTATCCTGTCTTATTAATTTACGCACGAGATTTAGAACTCCAGCCGATACCCGTCCATCCTTGTCTTCTGTCGCCTCAATTTTATATTTCTCGCAAAGATCTCTCGTCCACTGGTGTCCATCGACACCGCAGTTGTTTATCCGTTTTTGCGCGGTGGTAAATGACTGCGGAAATCTTGCATCATTCGGAATGACGCTGCCCTGACCTGCCACATCGGTTCTGATGGAAACTGCAACATCCACCACTCCGAGATTGTCCAGGTCGGTCTTGGTTACCGGCCCTGCTTTGCCGGTTACCGCCACTCCCACAAGAGCGCGCGAATGAGTCAGCGCCCCTGCTGCCATTTCAAGAGAACATTCCTTCGTGTATACATCACCGACCTTCACTCCAAGAAACTGCCGTTTTGCGTCACTGTCATAAGTGGCAAAACCGCCATAGACATAAGCGCCATACAGCGGAACATCGATAAGCGACGATACAATCATCCCACTGGTAAGCGATTCGGCAGTCACAACGTTGAGCTGCCTGGCCTTGAGGCTTTCCAGAAACGCCTGGGCAGTGGTATGTATTTCGTCTTCATAGGAATAAAGATTAGACGTGGCTTCAACACAGAAATTGGTCATGCATACCTGGCCGCGCGCGCAGTCAACCTGCACCCCGCAGGCGCTTCCGGGACCGGCGTTAACCGACGATCCGGAGCAGCCACAAAGAACTGTTACCACAGCAAAAAACAACAACAAAATTGTTTTCACTGGTGTCATATTTGATCCTCCTGTCGTTAGGTATTACCCCAAAATCTGATTGTTAAACAGTGATCCACGCTCTGGGACGCTTTATCGTTGAGTAATTTTTTTGAAGAACAGAAGAACAACCTAAATGCACTGGGAACCTGCGTTAGCATCTGATTTACATGATACTAAAGAAACCGGAGATGACACCCCTTTGATAAAAATCCTCTTTTTTCTGATATAGCCATATTAAAAAATGTCTTGTGTGTCAATGAAATAATGGCAACAAAAAAAGCACATTTCGGGAAATATTTCTTGACAGACGCGAAAGAATCGTATATTTTCACGTACCTTAATCATCATCGTCATCCGCAGTGGATTCACCCTCTCGCATGACATCTCCCCATGAGGGATTTTATTACATAGCGTTGAACGACCAGCGTGTCGTTTTTACAGCAGAAGGAAAAGGTATGAGCAGCACAGTCGAAAAAGTACGGAATATCGGAATCAGCGCGCATATTGACTCGGGGAAGACCACCCTGACCGAACGGATCCTGTTTTACACAAAGCGGATCCATGCCATTCATGACGTTAAGGGCAAAGACGGCGTCGGCGCCACGATGGACTCCATGGAACTGGAGAAGGAGCGGGGCATCACGATCGCCTCGGCCGCGACGTTCTGCGAATGGCAGGGCCACGAGATCAATATCATCGATACCCCCGGGCATGTCGATTTCACAATCGAAGTCGAGCGATCCCTCCGCGTGCTGGACGGCGCTGTGCTGGTGCTCTGCTCTGTGGGCGGCGTCCAGTCGCAGTCCATCACCGTCGACATGCAGATGAAGCGCTACAAGGTGCCCTGCATCGCCTTTATCAACAAATGCGACCGTAGCGGCGCCGATCCCGCCCGCGTGATCGGCCAGCTCCATTCCAAGCTGGGTCACAACGCCGTCGCAATGCAGATGCCGATCGGGCTGGAAGCGGATTTCCGGGGCGTCATCGACCTTTTGTCCATGAAGGCCTTCTATTTTGAGGGTGAGAACGGCGAACAGGTCCGGAGCGACGAGATTCCCGCGGAGCTGCTTGCCGCGGCCCGCTCGAAGCGGGAAGAGATGATCGATGCCGCATCGCTCTTCTCCGATGAACTGACCGAGGCGATCCTCGAAGAGAGTGCGATTCCCGACGCGTTGATCATTGATGCGGTCCGCAAGGGAACCCTTCTTAGGAAATTCACCCCCGTTTTCCTGGGATCGGCGTACAAGAACAAAGGTGTTCAGCCGCTCCTGGACGCGGTGAACCAGTATCTTCCCTGTCCGGCGGACGTCGAGAACACCGCGCTGGATCTCGATCATGAAGAGGCCCTGGTGGTCCTTTTGCCCGATTCCTCCCTGCCGATTGTGGCATTGGCGTTCAAACTCGAAGACGGCACTTACGGACAACTGACCTACGTCCGTGTTTACCAGGGGACGCTGGCCAAGGGTGCGGTCATCGTCAACACCCGGACCGGCAAAAAAACGAAGGTCGGACGCGTCGTTCGCATGCACGCCGATCAGATGGAGGACATCGAGGCCGCAAGCGCCGGTTATATCGCGGCCCTCTTCGGAATCGAGTGCGCCTCCGGCGATACCTTTGTTTCCCCGGGCCTCAACCTGACCATGACCTCCATGTTCGTTCCTAAGCCTGTGATCTCGCTGGCAATATTTCCGAAGAACAACAAATCCCAGATCAACATGTCCAAGGCCCTCAACCGTTTTACGAAGGAGGATCCGACCTTCCGCACCCATGTGGATGATGAAACCAACGAGACGATCATTGAGGGAATGGGCGAGCTGCATCTGGAAATCTATGTGGAGCGGATGAAACGGGAATACGGCACCGATGTGGATACGGGAAAGCCCCGCGTGGCCTACCGCGAGACGATCACGCAGCGGGCGGAATTCAATTACACCCACAAGAAGCAGACCGGCGGCTCCGGCCAGTACGGCCGTGTGGCGGGTTACATGGAGCCTATCACGGAAGGTGATGAGGACTTCATTTTCGACAACCAGGTCAGGGGCGGGTCGATTCCCACCCAGTACATAACTGCCTGTGAAAAGGGTTTTCATCAGTGCCTGGCCAAGGGGCCGAAGATGGAGTTTCCCGTCACGGGCGTGAAGATCGTCATCAACGACGGGGCGTCACATGCGGTCGATTCCTCCGATATGGCCTTTCAGGCAGCGGCCCGCGGTGCTTTCCGCGAAGCGTACGCCAAGGCCAAGCCCGTGATTCACGAACCGATCATGAAGGTGGTCGTCGAGACGCCGACCGAATTCCAGGGCGGGGTGATGGGTCTGCTCAATCAGAGACGGGGGATGATCGTCGGGGCGCAGGATGAGGGGCCGATGACCGTGGTCGAAGCGCAGGTTCCGCTGGGCGAAATGTTCGGTTTCTCGACGGT
Source organism: Deltaproteobacteria bacterium (assembly GCA_026388375.1). Classification (GTDB taxonomy): domain Bacteria; phylum Desulfobacterota; class Syntrophia; order Syntrophales; family UBA5619; genus UBA5619. Next base: position 10,265 of record JAPLJX010000227.1, on the reverse strand, counting down.
TCTGAGGTCCTCCACGCAGGGCAAGGCACAATTCACGATGGAATTCGCCCTCTATCGACAGATTCCCCAATCCATCGCGGAGAAGATTGCTGAAGAGGTCGCCCTCCGGAAGAAGAGCGCGGCATGAAGTCAGGGGATTCGGGGAACGCGTCTCTCCGGTCCAGTGCCAGGATCATTCAACTTACAGACAGGAAGGGTACTATGCTGAAAAAAGAACTCATCCTTCGCAACCCCTTGCGTCAGCTTGGTTTCGAGACCGAGGACATCCTTCCCGCCGGCGCAATCGGCGCAGTTCTTTCCCACGCCGGCGTCGGGAAAACCGCCTTGCTCGTCCAACTGGCCCTGAACGGCATGCTGAGAAGCCAAAATGTCCTTCACATCAGCCTGAACGATCCCGTCAACAAGGTGAACCTCTGGTACAGTGAGCTTTTTCATCATCTTGCGGGACGTTATGAAGGGGCGCAGATCAACAGTCTCTGGGAATCGGTCCTGCCCCACCGGTTCATCATGACCTTCCGCGTCGAAAGCTTCACGGTTCCGAAGCTTGAAGAACGGCTGAGCGATCTGACCGAACAGGGGATCTTCTCGCCGACGATGATGATCATTGACGGGCTCCAGTTTGACGAGTCCCGGCGTTCGGATCTGAACGCCCTGAAAGCGCTCGCCGTAAAAAATGGCATCCATATCTGGTTCACCGTCCGTACCCACCGGCACGAATCGTCCGGCTCGGACGGCCTGCCGGTATCCTTTTCAGCGATCGCCGATCTGTTCGATCTCGTTCTGGAGTTGAAGCCGGAACGTGCGGATGTCCACATCAAGCTGCTCCGCGGCAGCGGATCGACCCCCGTTGGATCCCCGCTGCTCCTCGACCCGTCGACCATGTTGATCAAGGATAAGGAGCTTTAGGGGTTTTTGAAGGTCACGATCAACAAATAACACAGGGCGTTTTGGGTACTTCCGAGACGCCTTTTCCTTCTTGAAAGCTGCTAACATCTTGCTATCATCTACCCGGATTCATAAAGGACAGGATAATCCAGATATGCAAATGTTCAGAGCGGTTGATCGGGCCAGAGCGTTCAATGCGGTTTGAAAGTCGCATAGTTTTGATAGCCTTTTTTCTGTTCGAGTACAAAACACCCGTGCTTCCTGAAAGAGAGTGTTCCGTATTTTTCAGTGGGATGCGCGCTTTCAAACGGTATTCATTTTGAGTTTCGCCATTTTTCCTAGATTTTGCCAACTTGATTTTTATTACCACAAAATACCCAATAGTGGATCTCCATTTATGCTTGATTCCATGATGTATTTTTCTCTTTTTATTTTTTACGATATAGAGTAGCATCGTTCAAAAGTTCGGAAAAAACCAACTTGGTATATTAATCGTTGGGCCGGAGAAAAAGACCGCAAAAAAACAAAGACTATCAGTAATAGCAGGCAGGGGTGACACAGTGGCGACTAATTTCAAGAGCGATGACAGCTTCCTCAGGAAACTTGCGGTGGGTGCCGCAGGCACCAACGAGACAATCAAGCGCATGACGGCTCTGGGCTTCAAACCAATTGAACTTGAGCGGGGCTCCACCGGATTCAAGATATGGAAGAAGATCAAAATCAAACGTGTCCGCGTTCCGGACATTCTCTGCCTGAATACCGGAATACGCATTGAATCCCGTGGCAAAACAAAACCGGAAATCTCAATGTCCCACTCGCTGAAGGACCCAAGGCGAGCATGGGATGCGGGCATG
>JAPLJX010000227.1:0-8491 GCA_026388375.1 Deltaproteobacteria bacterium | reverse complement strand
ATGCGAGACGATGACTATGTTTCGATTGTCGTCTTTGAGCAAAAAGACGAATCGCCTGTAGACTTGAAACGAATTTCTCCGATTCATTTCATCAGCGTCAAGGAATTGCGAGACGCCTTCACTGCAAAACGCGTATCAATCACTAAACCGAAAGGTGTTGAAGAAGGATCAGAAATCCGCGTGCTGTGGACATGCGCAGTCGCGAAACAGAACTCAACGGTTTCGGAAGTGTCTGCCAAGAGACTCCGTTTGACACCAGCACCTTCTACGCGATGCCAGACCATCCAGTTAAGTCGAAGCAAGGGAGCAATAAGTCTGGCCCCACAGGTCCAAGTAAACGATTTTGTCGAAACAAATCAGATTGTTGCGGCAGTCGTACCCATACACCTTACTCTTACTTGTCCGCCACAGGTCAATGAAGACTCCTTTATCGGAAAGCTTGGAAGCATAAATCTCAGCGAGCGCTATGCTGCTGCCAAAGCGCTGAGATACCGCGGATATACAACTGCTCAACCGGTACTCGAAGAGCGAATGAACCATGCTCAGGAGGACATATACGTCCAACTAGAGTCGGCAGCAGCCCTCGCTGCATACGACCACCCTGCAGGTTGGGAGTTTATGGAGGCCAAGTTGAGAAGTTCAATGTTGGACGTTCCCCTTGAAACTCAACTTGAAACCATAATCGTGGCGTCCGAGATCCCCAAAGGCCGAAGTCAGCGTCTGTTGATCGAGGTATTGAAGGACGCCGGACGGGATGAAGAACTTCGTGCGGGTGCAGCTTGGGCACTTGGACAGTTCGCGACCCCAACTACTGCAACTGCCTTGGTTGACATATTCAATTCCACCGCATTGGAAATCAAGGCAGAAGCAGCACGAGCACTCTTGAAGATCGCTGAACCACAGATAGGCCATCTCGTGGAACTACTCAAGAATAGTGATCCATCTCGTCGGGGCGGGATCTCTTGGGCTCTTGCCAAAACCGGCGGCTTCAACCCTGGTGATGTTTTGAAAGATGCCGATGACGATCTCCGGCGTTGGATCAGCTATATTGTTGGACACGGGAAGGATCGACTTGCCGAACAAGACGTTGATGCAATCTGCAAAGCAGACCCCGAGGTGTATTTTGCGGCCAGCGTACTCTGGCAAATATTGGCAAGTTGGGTCGATGGGTTGACGGAATACTAGAATGCAAAGCAAGCCTCTTTACTGCACAAAACAAGGACGTGCTTTCGTCGGTGACGCGCTTACTCTGCTAACCGAGTTGCCTGACGAGAGTATTGATCTAGTGATGACATCTCCGCCGTTTGCGCTCAGGCGGCAGAAATCTTACGGGAATGTTGAGGAAACAGAGTACGTCAAGTGGATTACACCATTCAGCAAAGATGTATTCCGAGTTCTGAAGCGAAGTGGTAGTTTTGTCTTGGATTTGGGTGGGGCCTATCGAGCAGGCATCCCATCACGCTCGCTGTATAACTTCCGTGTTCTCCTGACGCTCTGCGACGATGTTGGGTTTCATCTGGCCGAAGACTTCTACTGGTTCAATCCAGCAAAACTACCCTCGCCGATCGAATGGGTGAACAAACGCAAGATTCGCGCGAAGGACTCCGTCAACACGGTGTGGTGGTTTGGCAAGACGGACACACCAAAGGCCGACGTGAGAAAAGTACTCGCACCATATTCCGAGCGGATGAAGAAACTGATTCAGAATCCTGATAGCTTCTATAAACCGAAGAAGCGGCCATCCGGACACGATATTAGTGCTAACTTTGGAAAAGACAATGGAGGCGCGATCCCGTCCAACCTTTTGACCATTCCGAACACTGACAGCAACTCCAGCTATCTCTGGTTATGCAAAGAACTTGAACGACAACGCCACCCGGCGCGGTTTCCCGCTGAATTGCCCGCGTTCTTCATAAAAATGCTGACTGATGAGGCTGACGTTGTCCTCGACATTTTTGGTGGTTCAAATACGACTGGCTTTGCTGCCGAAGCACTCAGAAGAAAATGGCTCACGTTCGAGCAAGACAAGGAGTCTCTTGTTTCTTCCGCGTTTCGCTTTCTTGAGGGCCGAAGCATGGAATCTGTCAGACGTATTCTTGGAGAACTTCAAGCGGATAATGCATGTGTGGTTCTTGATGACATCGTCTGCAGCCTTGGATCAGAGAAGAAAGCCAAGACCTCACGTGATGCACTTGATGGGATGACTTCGGATGTAAGACAGATGGTCCTTTTGGAGGAGCGCAAGACATACAAGACCCAACAAGACAAATCCAGCGTATGCCGATAAGACACCGGACACAATCATACGCAACTACGTTGACCACCCAGAGTGGGAACCCCGACTCTGTCAGCTTCTCGGCTTCCTGACGGAGGAAGAGCGCCGGACTCAAACTGTCTTGCGATCCGCAGCCGCTGCCAAGTGGTCTGCAGTAGCTGCCGCAGTCTCTGCGATCATCGCGCTCGTGTCGTTGCTCTTCGCCCTGGGGTTTGGCAAGGCATACCAAGAAGGGGCACAACCAGTCGCTACAGCGGATGGGGGTAAGCCGGCCGCTTCGCAGCCTGCTACCCCCGTCCGCTGAGCTTTCCGTTAGGGTGCCAGAAAGGAGAACGGATGAATCCGGAAAGATTTCGTATTGGGATTGATGGCGAATGGAGTCTGGAGGACTGGTACGTTTTTCCACGGACGATTGACCAAACTTATTCGTTCTTGTATTCAATCACAGAGGTGGGAAGACTTGAAGGAGAGCCTGAAGAAGACGAACCCCTCTACATCACCTATACCGCTCATCCGTGGCGCGGCGGGTACAGCGCCGTCAATTTTTACAACTACCTACACGACCTGGTTCCCAAACCTCTCCGTCCAAGGGTCATTTCCATCCATTACGCATCGCCAGGCTGGCTGGAACTGGGTCTGGCTATCGGGGTAGCGTTGTCGATTAGAAGGATAGTTAAGGCATTTTGCGATTCTGGCAGAGAGATAGTCTCGTTCTACAACGACATTTACGACGGTCTAAACGAGCGAAAACTTCAAAGAATCTCGGTAAAAAGGGAGGAACTCAGACTGACCCGAGAGCAAATTGAATTCGCTGAATACTCGATGAAAAAGCTTTCAAAGATGATGGCTTTCGATGGACTGACCGAGCTCAAGCAGATTACGCCTAACGAGCTTTCATCTTTAAAGATATTGCTTTCCTTCTTCCGCAGAATTCGCGTTCTTGGCGACTATCAGAAGAATGGCAAGGCAGACTTTGGCGCGAAAGAACCCTAACAACCGCATTAACCAGGGCTGGCAATTTCGCTGTGCTCCATTGCCAGCCCGTTATGCGGCTTGTTAGCGTAATTATTCATAAGAAAATATTTTTTAAAAAGGAGAATTCAAAGTGCGTAATCTCATGCCGAACGATATCATAGTTGACGTTGAAACTGTTCTAACAGGTGTGCAGGTCGATCCTAAAGGTCGTGGTCGAGCATATTTGACAGCCTATCAGATTTTAGAACAGCTGCCTCAGCAAATAAAAGACCGACTTATTACTGAACGCGGTACTCCGGGTATGGGCGCAGGTAAGCACTATGCTGCCGCCAGCGTCGTATCGGACGCTGCCGAAAAAATTCCTGGAATAGAAATAGTATTTCTTGAGACATCATCTATTAAAATAATGCTTAATGAAACAGATATCGCTCCTGGTAATAAATATGTAGGCCTATATAGGTTATGAATTATTAACGAGACGCTAACAAGTCGCTAAAGCTGATCGCGGCCCCCTGGGCCGCTCCGGCTTAGCTTTTCGTCAGCGATCAGGAATTATTATAAAATACCGTTAAGGAATAAATGATGCGAAAAAGCATTATTACAAAAATCCTTCTTTCTCGAAGGCTTTATCAATTATCACTAGAAAACTTGAATTCTGACAATGAACTTTCCCTTTCCATCGGTATAATTCTATTACAGGATTCTGTTGAAATATTTCTTCTTGCTGCTGCCGAACAAATTGATGCTGATGTTGCTGATAATACAAATTTCAATAAATATTTCGACCTAATAAACAAAAAACTTTATCCTAAAGAACTTCCTTTTAGGTTTCGTCTAAACTCGCTTAACAAACTCAGGGTAAATGTTAAGCACTATGGCTTATCTCCCTCCAAATCTGAAACAATTGGTCTTATAGAAACGGTAAAGGAGTTCTTCGAAGAAGTTTCTCTACAGGTATTCGAAAAAGAATTCGTAGCCATAAGTCTTGTTGATTTAATCAATGAAGGCGAGACGAAAGATTATCTTACGGCTGCAGAAAGTGATTACTCAAGTGGGAAATATGTTAATGTCCTTATTAATTGCAGGAAAGCCATATATGTAGAAATTGAAGGCGACTATGATATCAGCCCGTACATAGATGAAAGTGAAAGAAAAGGATTTGGTCTGATGTTATTGGGTCATAAATCTCCATTTTACACTCGTAATAAAAAGTATATCGATGAACACGTTAAAGAACCAACAGATTTTATAGTCTACGATCATGACAGGCTAGATATGGATCTTTTAAAGTCAGGGATGAGCCGGTTAGATTATTGGAATGTTTGGCGTCTTACTCCGTCATTATATCGAAAAGATAAAGAATCCGAGTGGATTGTAAAGGAAGATTTTCAAAAACTTGATGAGGAAGGAATAAAGGACAGAGCTGAATATGTTCTCGACTCTACAATTAATCTAATTTTAACGAAACACATGGATTTAAGAAGATCAAAAACACCAAATTACAGAAAATATTTTGCAAATTTAAAAACTGAAACAGCTCCAATATACGAGAAAGCTGATAATAAAAGCAAGATTATCGGAGCGATACCAGTCGGCTATAAAAAAGTATTCGTTGACGCAAAAGTTTCGGCTTTAAATGGAGATGGTTTGTTTTGGCATGTCAGTCACTTCGAAGATGGCTTGCATCTTTATGGATATATTGACAACGATGATATTGAATAAGCGCTAACAACAGCATTAAGAGCGACAGTAAAAAGCCGCCGCGCCTTATGCCGGGCGTTGCTCCATTTCAAAGCATAATACTCAGCAGTTCATTAATTGCTGCATGCTTGACTCGTGTACAACAGCTCGTCATTATTAATATATCGTCAAAACAAACTTTACTGATAACAAATACAAGTGTTGATGCTGAATCACTGTAGCATTTTGTTGAATAGGGATCGAAACATTGGTATATTCCGGCCGTGAAAATGCAATGCTTTATCAATCATGGTTTGAAACACAATACCGAAAACGGGAAACGGTCGATATCGTTTTTAATGATATAATCTGGGAAGGAATCTGTCGCTATGCCCCATCAGATCGTCCATTCCAACCCTCTGCCGGATGACCTCCCTCCGGCCACCGATGCCCTCATCGAACGGCTCCGCACCCAATACCCGGACATGAGCGGATTCACGGCCATTTCGATGACTGGCCGCGGCCGCGACTTTTTGCATCACCTCGTCCATACCCGGATCGGCGGTCTCCTCCCGACCATCCTTTCTTTCGACGACTACAGGACCCGCCGTATCGCCGAGGCGACCGGCCGCATGGCCGTGCCGGAGGATGAGGCCTTTCTCCGTTTCCATGCCCTTCAGTGCCGTGAAGAGGGCCTCTCCCTACCACCGGCTGACACCCAGCGGCTGCTCTCGTTCCTGACCACGATTGCCGAGTTCTCTGTGAGCATCCCGGAATTGCGCGCGCTGGACCGAATCGGCCACGAACAACTCGATCGGATAGATCGGTTCTTTGCGACGATGGAGGCATTCCGCGCCCGCCTTGCCGCCGAGGGGCTGTTCTATCCGTCGTTCGAAGCGGCACGGTTCGCCGACCTGACGCCAGGCGATTGCGAATTTTTCGTAGGGCTGCCACTCATGACCCCGGTGAGCCAGCGCTTTTTCAGCCGTATCTCGCGCGATCGGCTCTTTGTCGACGCGCCGCTTTTCGGCCCTCACATGCCGACAGAGCCGCCCGATTACGAGACGGCTTTGTCCCTCATCCGGCGTATCGGTGTGGCCGAAAGGCGCAATACGGGTGTGGGGCTTGATTTCACGGAGCTTTCCGAACGGGCCGCCCTGCCGGCGCTCCTCGCACGGGAGATCGACGCCTTTTTGCGCAGTCCCCGGGGCGATGGGGAACAACTCTTCATCGTGCCCCTGGACGAGAGGCTCTCGTTTTATCTGTGGAAATTCCTCTTCCGTCCGCTCGGCGCACAGGTCAACTTTGCGCCGTGGCTCCCCTTCATCCACTTCGCGGTTGCACACCGCCTGCGCGAGGCGATCCGCAGCGGAAAGGGGCTGGCGGCGGTGCGGCGGGAACTCGTCGCTGAACTCACCGCCCGATGGAATGAGCTCGACGAGGCCGACCATTCCGCATTCGAGGGAGCGATCACCCTGTGCGACGAACTGGATCGTCTCCGTCCTCTCATGGGCGACGACTGGCCGGCCATCGCCGAGTACCTCATTGCCGCAAAGAAGCTGCGACTGCGCGGCAAGCGCAGCGCACCGATACAGGTGGTGGGGCTGGGCGACGCGACCGGCATCCCCTATGGACGCGCCGTCATCCTGCCGATGAACAGCGGCATCTTCCCGCGAAAGCCCTTCAGCGGTCCCTACCTGAACCTGATCCATTTGCCGCGCATCTACCGGACGCAGTACGAGGCGGACGATCTCGCCCTACGGCAGTTTCTTTCCTTCGGTCGCACGGCCCACGTCGTTGCCCTCTATGACCAGGCAAACGGTGAGGCGCCGTCGCCCCACTTCTCGTTCCTTGCTACCGAATTCGGCCAAAAAGCGGTGAAGCGGCTGATGGCTCCGGCGCCGTTCCACGTGCCGACCGGGAGCCTCACCATAGAGAACACAGAGGAACTGAAGGAGCAGCTACGGCGGCGCACCTGGTCCTTCAGCTCACTGAAGCGCTTTTTCACCTGCCCGTGCCGCTTTATCCTTGAAGACATCCAGGGCGTAATACCGCCCGCCTGCTTTGAAGACGAGGAGCATGCGAACCTCCTCATCGGAGATTTCCTCCACCGCTTCTTCGCCAAACTGAAGGCTCATCGCCCTGTCGCCGAGCAGTGGCGCGAACTATTTGAGGAAAGCTGGGAGAGCGACGCGGATCTCCGTTCGAAACTCCCGGACCAGGCCGTTCGCAAGGCCATCGTCCAGAGCCATCTGGCCGATATCGCCGCATGGGAGAAGGAAACGGGCCGGCCGCTCCTTTTTTCCGACGAGGTGACCGACACTGAACTCGAGCTGGTGGCCCCATTCGGCGGCGGCCGTTACCAACTCAAAGGGCGCGTCGACCGCGTGCAGCTTCAGGGGGATAAACAGCTCATCGCCGACCTGAAATACAGGGAGAAGTTCTCCCGAAAGGGACTGCTGGCCGACCGGGTGGAAGAGGCCGACACCTTCGACGACCGTTTCCAGTTGATCATCTATGCCTATCTCGCTCTGTACAATAAGAGGGCGATGCCCGGCCGTCTCGAGGCGGCCCATATCTTTCTGAGGCCGAGGGTGCGCGGCGATTATGAGGGCCGCCTCGCGGAGGAGGACCTGGCCGGCTGCGACGCTACGTTGGAGCGCATCGCGCAGCGGCTCGACGGGATGCTGACGCTTCCGCGCTTCACCCCCAACTACCGTGCCGACGGTTGTTCTTACTGCCCTCACAAGGCGCTCTGCCTCAAGCCGGACCTCTACCGGACGGGAGGTCGCCCATGGTGAAAAGCCTCTTTGTCACCGCCTCGGCAGGTTCGGGGAAGACCTTCCGTCTGACCCGGGAGGTCCGACGCCACCTCGACCGGGAAGGGGAGGGGGCCTTTGTTGTCGCTGCCACCTTCACCCGCGCCGCGGCGGCCGAGATGGAAAAACGGATCCTCGAAGCCATCGAGAAAGGAGAGGAGAGCCCCGCCGACAAACTGCGGCTCATCATGCGGGCCGCCAGGGTCCACTTCTCGACCATCGATGCGCTCTTCCACCGATTCCTTTCGACGGAAGCCTATGTGCCGCAGGTGGCCGACGAACACGAAAAGGCAATCATCACCGCGCTCGCCGACGAGCGTTTTTTTCAGCATCCGCGCATTCTCGCCGACATCGAAAGCATCCTGATCGCGGCGCGCATCCTCCAAATGCAGCCAGAGGCGTTGATCGAAGCGCTGGACAAGGGCAAAGAGGCGCTGGAGGCATGGGACTGCCCCGAGAGCCTCCTTGACGAGCTCGAGGTCAACCAGGCACGCCTTACCGCCGAGTACGAACAATTGCACGCAGAGGTGCAGGCGGTCGCGGAGGCGACGAAGGGAGCCCTGCGCACGCAGGTGGTCGACCCCCTTCTTGAACCGCTCGCCGCGGTGGATCTCAAACGGGCACTCTTCCTCAAATCCGATCTGGCGGACGTTCGTGTGGCCGCCGCCGACCGCGGGACGCCCGCCTACGCCGCCTTGCGGGAGCTCTATCCCCCGATGCGCCGCCTCGTCGCCGAACATCT
>JAPLJX010000095.1 GCA_026388375.1 Deltaproteobacteria bacterium | reverse complement strand
GCCGGTGATCAGAATCCGTTTCATGTCGTCTATCCCTCAAAAGAGAAAATGAATCACGTTGGATGCTTGCATCCCCTGCATGCCGTTGTCCGGGGGCTTTGTTTTTCTGGTATTTCCCCCGTTACGCTGCTATAAACCACAGAGCGATTTTATCTGTCAATCAAATTATCGTTCTTGCGACCCTTTTTCGCGGGAATGAACACGGTTTATGAGAAAAAACCTTCATCAGCATGGGGAGGGCGGTCGGAAGAAAGGGGCCGGTGAGGATCGGCCGATCACGGAAGAACCTTTCGACCCGCCGGCACGCGGGGGATCTGAAACGGTGGGGACACTTTATGTGGTGGCTACCCCGATCGGAAACCTGGAAGATATTACCCTGCGGGCGATCCGGATTCTGAGGGAGGTTCGTCTGATCGCGGCCGAGGATACCCGGCGGACACGGATTCTGCTTGCGAAGTATGGGATTTCCACGCCTCTGACCAGCCTCTATGACCAGAATGAGGCGAAAAAAAGCGGGCTTCTGATCGCGAGATTGCTCAAGGGGGAGGATGTGGCCTATGTCTCGGATGCGGGAACCCCGGGGATTTCCGATCCCGGTTACATCCTGGTCCGGGAAGCCGTTTCCCTCGGGATACGGGTGGCGCCAGTCCCCGGGGCGTCGGCCCTGATCGCCGCGCTCAGCGTCTCCGGTCTGCCGATGGACAGCTTCCTGTTTCTGGGTTTTCTGCCGTCCAAATCGACGCGGCGGAGGCAGTTGCTGACCTCGCTGCGGGAGGAGAAAAGGACGCTCATCTTTTACGAATCACCGCATCGGCTGCTTGCGTCAATGAGCGATATTGCGGCGCTGTTGGGCGACCGGGAGGTTGTTGTATCCCGGGAGATGACCAAGATCTATGAGGAGTTTCTGCGCGGGCCGGCGGGCGATGTTCTCAGCGGATTGGGAAATGGGACGATCCGGGGGGAGGTGACCCTGATCGTTGCGGGCCGATCCGGGGAGGTCCCGGAGTGTTCTGATGCGGAGATTACCCGGTGTTGCGAGCAACTGCGGAGGGAAGGAGGCGAAGAACTCTCCCGACGGGATCTGGCGGAGCGGATTGCGCAGGAAACCGGGGTTTCGCGAAGGCGCGTCTACCGACTCTTACTATTTCCTTGAACTGGCGGCAGAGCTGTGATAACGGATAGCGCCAAAATGGAGACCGGCGGACAAGGACCATTCCGCAGGGGAACCCACCGTTTTGACGGTAAGGCGAGGGGGGGTAACGGACGTGGCAGAAGGTTTATCCGGAGAGGACAGGGACCGGGTCATGATGATCGAGGGGCGTGTGCTGAAACCGGAAGACAGGATCCATGACCTTGTGGATGTCCTCGACACCGTATCCGGATTCCGGGAAGAAGATCCCGGGGAGCGGAGGGACGGACCCGAAATCATCTATGATCTCGTCGATGTCGTCGAGAGAAAACCGAGAATGGCGCTCGTCGATACGGGGCTGCATGACGAGATCATGAAGCGGGCCCAGGAGATTGCGGAAAAGGTTGCTCGGGAGATCATCCCCGATATTGCCGAGCGTGTTATCCGCGAGGAGATCGAAAAACTGAAAAGTTGAAGCATGAATATCCCGAATTTCATCACGCTGCTGAGAATCATTCTCGTACCGGTCCTCGTCATCCTGCTCATCCAGGGCTTCTTCCTCAAGGCGCTGATCGTGTTTATCGTTGCGGGCCTTTCCGACGCCCTCGATGGATTCCTCGCGCGGGTCCTGAACCAGCAGACCGCGCTCGGGGCCTATCTGGATCCGATAGCCGACAAGGCGCTCCTGGCCAGCACCTTTGTAACACTTTCGGTCCTGCACGTCATTCCCGGATGGCTCACGGTGATCGTCATCAGCCGTGATTTCATCATTCTGCTCGGGATCTCCGTTCTATCCATCATGTCGTTTCCCGTGGAAATCCGCCCGTTGTTCATCAGCAAGATCACGACGGCCTTGCAGTTGACCACGGTTTTGCTGGCGCTTTTCGACCGCTGTCTGCCGGAGGGGGTCCATCCGATGTGGCTCCATGCCCTCTATTGGGTGACCGCCCTCTTTACCATTGTTTCCGGTTTGTATTACATGTCGAGGGGTCTGAAGCTCATCAATCAAGATACAAAAAAGTGATATTTGCCTTGACATCACTGTATTTTCTTGTTAGACAAAACGGCCTTCCGAAGGGAGGATATCTGTAGGCACGTAGCTCAGGGGGAGAGCGCCATCCTGACGCGGTGGATGTCCAGGGTTCAAATCCCTGCGTGCCTACCATTTTAATAATCACGCTGCCTTCCCAGGCAGAAGGCGGGGTGTGTCGTATCCGTAATGGCGTACGCGGCGGGGGCGAGTTTTGATGAGGGCATCATCGCATAGTGCTGATGCCCTTTCTTCGTAGGAAGCTTAAAGATGACGGCACAGATAAAGATAACCCTGAAGGGTGGAAAAGAGGCTTTTTATCCGGCCGGAATCACCGTGAAGAAAACCCTTGCGGAACCGGGCGGGGAGAAGCTCCCTTCCGCGGTGGCGGCGAAGGTGAACGGCGTGACGGTTGACCTGAGTCATACGCTGACCGGGGATGCCGTCGTCGAGCCTGTGGCCGCGGCCTCGCCGGAAGGTCTCTCGATCCTGCGGCACAGCATGGCCCATGTCATGGCGCAGGCGGTTCAGGACTCCTTCGTCGACGTTCGGGTGAGCATCGGCCCTTCCATTGAAGACGGATTCTACTATGATTTTGAATACGCAGCGGGTTTCACACCGCAGGACCTGGATAAAATCGAATCCCGGATGCGGGAGATTGCAGCGGCCGATTATCCTTTCGAACGCCGTGAGGTGGGTCGCGAAGAGGCCGTCGACCTCTTCCGGCTGAAGGGAGAAAATTACAAGGTGGCGCTGCTGAACGACCTGCCCGCGGAGGTGAAGACGGTCACCCTTTACACCCAGAACGGCTACGTCGATCTCTGCCGCGGACCCCATCTCCCCTCGACGGGGATGATCCGCGCCTTCAAACTCCTCAACGTGGCCGGCGCCTACTGGCGGGGGGACGAGCGCAACAAAATGCTCCAGCGCATCTATGGGACCGGCTTCGCGACGCAGGATGCGCTCGATGAACATCTGCGGCTTCTGGAAGAGGCGAAGAAGAGGGACCACCGCCGTCTCGGCCGGGAATTGGATCTCTTCCAGCTCAACGACGAGGCGGGTCCCGGGCTCGTCATCTTCCACCCGAAGGGGGCCCTTCTGCGGACGATCATCGAGGACTGGGAGAAAAAGGAACACCTCAAGCGGGGGTATGATCTCGTCATCGGCCCCCAGATCCTGAAGGTGGACCTCTGGAAGCGGTCTGGTCATTTCGATCATTACCGGGAGAACATGTACTTCACCGAGGTGGATGAGCAGACCTATGGGATCAAACCCATGAACTGCCTCTCCCACATGCTGATCTACAAGTCGAAGATTCGCTCGTACCGCGACCTGCCGCTGCGCTATTTTGAACTGGGCACGGTTCACCGCCATGAGAAGGCGGGGGTGCTGCACGGCCTCATGCGGGTGCGCCAGTTTACCCAGGATGACGCCCATATCCTCTGTACGCCGGAGCAGCTCAACGGCGAGATCCGGGCGATCGCCGATTTCGTCGGCTACGCGATGGGGATTTTCGGCTTCGAATATGAGGTTGAACTCAGCACGAGACCGGATAATTCCATCGGCTCCGATCAGGATTGGGAGCTCGCCACCCGCGCCCTCGAAGGCGCCCTCAGGGACAACGGCATGACCTACGAGGTCAACGAAGGGGACGGCGCCTTCTATGGGCCGAAGATCGACTTCAAGCTGAAGGACGCGCTGAAACGGAAGTGGCAGTGTGCAACCATCCAGTGCGATTTCACGCTGCCGGAACGGTTTGACCTGAGCTACATCGGCGAGGATGGCGAGAAGCACCGCCCGGTCATGCTCCACCGGGTGATCCTGGGCGCCATTGAACGTTTCATGGGGGTGCTCATCGAGCATCATGCCGGTGCGTTTCCGCTCTGGTTGTCGCCGGTCCAGGCCGTGCTGGTCACCGTGACGGAGAAACATATCCCCTGGGGAGAGGAGGTCCGGAAGCGCCTCCTCGATGCGGGGATTCGGGTGGAAGGGGATTTTCGGAACGAAAAATTGGGCTACAAGATCCGGGAGGCGCAGATGCAGAAGACGCCGTTCATGCTCGTGATCGGCGATCGGGAAATGACCGCCGGTCAGGTTTCTCCGCGGCAGCGGGACGGGCAGAACCTCGGGTCCGTCGATGTGGAGGTGTTCATCGCCCTTGTCCGTGAACAGTGTGCACAATATCGTTAGTTTATTTGATGTCTGGAGGTGACCCATCGCAAAGGATTTGAAGATCAATCGGGAGATCAGGGCCGTGTCGGTCAGGGTGATCGATATGGAGGGGCAGCAGTTGGGGGTCATTTCCCTGACGGACGCCCTGGCGGAAGCGGCCAAGGCAGGTCTCGATCTGGTGGAGGTATCGCCCACGGCCGCACCGCCGGTCTGCCGGATCATGGATTACGGCAAGTTCCGCTACCAGCAGAGCAAGAAAGTTCAGGTCTCCAAGAAAAGCCAGACCGTCATCCAGGTGAAGGAGATCCGCCTGCGGCCCAAGACGGAAGAGCATGACCTGGAGGTCAAGGTCAAGCACGTGAGGAAGTTTCTGGAGCAGCACAACAAGGTGAAGATCTCCATGATGTTCCGGGGGCGTGAGATCGCATATACCGATATCGGCCGGAAGATCATGGAGGATATCAAGAATACCCTCGCCGACGACTGTGTGATCGATCAGCAGCCGAAACTGGAAGGGAGAAACATGATCATGATCATCTCGCCGAAGAAGTGATGGGATCGGTCATGATGGTATAAGGAGTAAGGGTGTAAGGGTGTAAGGAGTTTCGTGCCTGGGCCATCGGAGAGCTCAGTATCTTAACATAAGGGGTGATGGAATGCCAAAGATCAAGACACATCGGGGTGCGGCGAAGCGATTTTCCGTGACGGGAACGGGAAAGATCAAGAGGAGCAGGGCCAATACCAGCCATATCCTGACGCCGAAAACGACGAAAAGGAAGAGAAACCTGAGAAAAGCGACCATTCTTGACCAAACCAATGAAAAGGCGATCCGGAAACTGATTCCGTATCTGTAGGGTGTGAAGAGTGAGGAGTGAAGAGTGAGGAGTGTTTTCACCTCACACCTAACACCTTACTCCTCACAATAAAGATGAGGAGATAAGCAATGCCGAGGGTAAAGAGGAGCTTGACGGCTCACAAGAAGAGAAGAAAGGTTCTGAAGGCGGCCAAGGGTTTTTTGCTGTCCAGAAGCAAACTGTTGAGAACGGCCACGGAGGCGGTCAGCCACGCGATGGCCTATGCCTACCGGGACAGACGGGTCAGAAAACGGGAGTTCCGGCGGCTTTGGATCGCAAGGATCAATGCGGCCGCAAGGATGAATGAAATATCCTACAGCCGCCTGATCGATGGGATGAACAAGGCGGGCGTCGAGATCGACCGGAGGGTCCTCGCGGATCTGGCCGTTCATGAACCCCGCGGATTTTCGGAGATCGCGACCATCGCAAAGGGTGAACGGCAGGCATGACAGGCGAGTTGAGGGTCCTTCGGGAACAGGCGGAGGCGGAGCTCCGGCAGGCCGGAACGGAAGAGGCGTTCCAGGCCATCCGCACCCGCTATCTCGGCCGGAAGGGGTTGCTGACCGGATTGCTCCGCAATATCGCCAATGTGGCGCCCGGGGAAAGGCCCCAGTTCGGCAAGGAGTGCAACGAAGTCAAGGAGGAACTTTCCGCAAGGATCGATGAACTCCTTGCGGGACTTGCCTCCTCGAAAAAAGATGAGATTCGGGAGGGGCGTCCGGCATGGGCGGCTCCATCCGGTCACGCAGGTGCGGGAGGAGATATGCCGCATCTTTGCCGGTCTCGGTTTCTCGGTCGTGGAAGGGCCGGAAGTCGAACTGGATTACTACAATTTTGAAGCGTTGAACATTCCGAAGGACCATCCGGCGCGGGACATGCAGGACACCTTCTACGTCGAGGACAATATCGTCCTGCGCACCCACACCTCCCCGGTCCAGGTCCGGATCATGGAAAAGACGAGGCCGCCGGTGAGAATTCTCTCGCCG
The DNA here is from genome assembly GCA_026388375.1 of Deltaproteobacteria bacterium. Taxonomy (GTDB): domain Bacteria; phylum Desulfobacterota; class Syntrophia; order Syntrophales; family UBA5619; genus UBA5619. The sequence continues at coordinate 2,989 of JAPLJX010000095.1, read as the reverse complement.
GGCCGTGTCTACCGCCGCGATTCGGATATTTCTCATACCCCGATGTTCCACCAGATCGAGGGCCTGCTTGTGGACCGGGGCATCACCTTCGGCGATCTCAAGGGGGTCCTGACGGTTTTTCTCAAGCAGATATTCGGAGAGGATACGGCGCCCCGCTTCCGCCCCAGCTTTTTCCCCTTCACGGAGCCGAGCGCGGAGGTTGACATCCGGTGCGTCATCTGCAGCGGCCGGGGATGCCGGGTCTGCGGGCAGAGCGGCTGGCTGGAGATCCTGGGGTCGGGTATGGTGGATCCCGAGGTGTTCCGAAACGTCGGTTACGATCCGGACGAATTTACCGGTTTTGCCTTCGGGCTTGGTTTGGAACGGATTGCGATGCTCAAATTCGGGATTTCGGATATCCGTCTGTTTTTTGATAATGATATGAGATTCCTGGAACAGTTTTAAAACAAGTGCTAAGTGCTGAGGACTGAGTAAAAAAGTGCTGAGGACTGAGTTATGTAGGGTGCGTCGTGACGCACCGCTTGTTTCTGAGAAGAAAAACACTTAGCACTCAGTCCTCAGCACTTGTTTTCGTGAAGCGAGCAAGAGAAGTTCCTTATGCAAGTCAGTCTGAAATGGCTTCGAGATTATGTGGATGTCGATGTTTCGCCGGAAGATCTGGCGGACCGCCTGACCATGTCCGGCTTGGAAGTGGACTCCCTGAACCGAATCGACCCCGCGTTCAGCGGGGTCCGGGTCGCCCGGATTGTTTTCATCAAGCCCCATCCCCATGCCGATCAATTGTCACTCTGTGAGGTGACCACGGGAGACGCAACCTATCCCGTTGTTTGTGGTGCAAAGAACATCCACGTCGGTGATATCGTTCCGCTGGCGCCGGTTGGAGCGATCCTTCCCGCCGGAGATGTCATCCGGAGCGCCCGGATCCGTGACGAGGTTTCCGAGGGGATGCTCTGTTCCGAGGAAGAGCTCGGAATCGGCGGCGACGCCTCGGGGATCATGCTTCTCCCGTCCGATTCTCCGTTGGGAAAAGAGCTGGAGGAAGCGCTCGACCTGCGGGACGCGGTTCTCGATATCGGCGTGACCCCGAACCGGTCCGATTGTCTCTCCATCGTCGGCGTGGCACGCGAAGTGGCGGCCATCACGGGGAAGACGCTGCGTTATCCCGTTGCCGTCGTAATGGAAAATGACGAGGATATCCGCCGGATCACATCGGTTTCCATCGAGGATCCCGATCTCTGTCCGCGTTACACGGCCCGGATCATCAAAAATGTCCGGATCGGACCGTCGCCCTTCTGGATGAGGCGGAGGCTGGAGGCGGTGGGGCTCCGCTCGATCAACAATATCGTGGATGTGACCAACTTCGTGATGATGGAACTGGGGCAGCCGCTACATGCCTTCGATTTCCGCTTCCTTGCCGAAGAGAGGATCGTGGTCCGGCGTTCCCGTGCGGGTGAGACGTTCGTTTCACTCGACGGAAAGGAGCGCACCCTGGCGGCCGACACGCTGATGATCTGTGACGGCGTCAAGCCGGTGGCCATCGGCGGGGTCATGGGCGGGCTCAATTCCGAGGTCAAGGAAGACACGGGGACGATCCTGCTGGAGAGCGCCTATTTCAACCCCGCTTCGATCCGCCGGACCGCGCGCGCGCTGGCGATGGGAACCGACGCTGCCTTCCGTTTCTAGAGGGGGATTGATCCGGAAGGGGTTGTCCGGGCGCTTGACCGTGCGGCAGGGCTCATGGCGGAGCTTTCCGGAGGAACGGTTTGCCGGGGTATGATCGATCAATACCCGGGAATCGTCGCGACGGCCGGAGACATTCCGCTGCGCGTAAAGCGTGTGCGGGATATCCTCGGGACGGCGGTTCCGGAGGAAGAGATCGTCCGCATCCTGAAAAGCCTGGAGATGGAGATTGACCAGGGCGGTAACGGGGTCCTCCGCGTTACACCTCCAACCTGCCGTGTGGATATCACCCGGGAGATCGACCTCATTGAAGAGATTGTTCGGCTGTACGGTTATGACCGGGTTCCGCCGACCCTTCCCGCCGTTTCGGTGATCGCTGTCGGAATGATCGACGAAAAAAGGAAGACGGAGGCGTGGGTCCGGGAGGTCATGACAGGCGCCGGTTATACGGAGGTGATCAACTACAGCTTTATCCCGCAGGTTGCCGTCGACCAGCTCGGCCTGGATGCAGCGGACGAGCGCCGCCGTCATGTCCGGATCAGAAATCCTCTGACGGAAGAACAGGCGGTGATGCGGACCACCATGGTCTACAGCCTTCTGCGCAATGCCGCGAGGAACGCCGATGTCGGCCGTTTTGACCTGAAGATCTTCGAGACGGGCCGAACTTTCATCGGAATGGGAGAGGGGAAGCAGCCGCGGGAACAGAACCGTGCGGCCTTTCTCATCACCGGCCGGCGCTATGAAGACCGGTGGAATTTTTCAGATCTCCAGGCGGACTTCCATGATCTTCAAGGGTGTGTCGAGAATATCCTGGATCTGCTGCGGGTACCCACCCCCTCATTCAGGGCGGGCGTTCATGAGCCTTTCCTCCATCCTGGAAAATCCTGCGGTGTTTTCAGCGGGGAGGAGCAGGTTGGATTTCTGGGCGAGGTGCATCCGGATATTCTCTCCCGCATGTCGTTGACGGGCCCCGTCGTGGTGTGCGAGATCGATCTCGATCTGCTGACCGCAAAATATTCCGCGGAGACAACCTTCCACGCCATCCCAAGGTTCCCGTCGAGTTCGCGGGATGTGGCCTTTCTGGTCCGCCTGGGGGTGGAGGCCGGAGAACTGCTCCGGTCAGCGATGGATTCCGCTGAAGAATTACTTGAAAAAGTTCAAATATTTGATGTATACGAAGGTAAAAATATCCCTGTGGGGACGAGGAGCTTGGGCTTGCGGTTTTCATATCGCAGTATGGACCGGACCTTGACGGATGACGAGGTGAATGAGGTCCATGCAAGGATTGTGAAGAAGATCGTTCATGCGT
>JAPLJX010000412.1 GCA_026388375.1 Deltaproteobacteria bacterium | reverse complement strand
GTAGGGTCATGTAATTAATTTCAAGATTTCACCCTGACAAAGTGCCCTAGGTGTTCTTTCAAGAATTCACTTAGTTTTGATAATGTGAAGTCTTCTGGCTTGCGGAATTTCAGAACTGCTGAGCTCGCTGAATGTCTTCACTACTGATTTGTAACTGTCTCGCCATGGCGCACCTCCATGGCGAGGATATATCACAGTGTCATCTTGAATGCAAATTGGAATCAACATCAACTACTTCTGCTGCACCGCCGCCTACAACCAGGAGGGGGTGCGCCTGGGGCTGGAATCCCCGGAGGGTCCGGTCGCGATCAAAAAAATGGTAGAGATCTTCCAGATGCGCCGCGACCTGGTCGTGGAGGGGCTGAACGCCATTCCGGGGATCCGCTGTCTGAAGCCGAAGGGGACTTTCTACGTCTTTCCCAATGTGGGAGGGGTCTGCCGCAACCTCGGTATCATGGAGGCTTTTGAAACCCTTCCGGAGGAGATCCGGCGGAAGACGAGTCCCTCGACCCTGCTGCAGATGTTCCTGCTGTTTGTGCACGGCGTGGCGACGCTGGACCGGAAATCGTTCGGCCGGATCGGCGCGGAGCCGTTCCACTACCTGCGGCTTTCGATCGCCACCGGCACGGAGGAGCTGAAGAAGGGTGTGGAGCGGATTGCGGCCGCCGCCGCGGATCGGGAGGGGTTCCGGCGCTTCTTCGCCGCCGGGGAACATTTTTTCTAAAGCCCCAGCACCTCGCTCAGGGTGGGGTGTGGGATGATCCATTCTTCGAGCTGCCGGCGATCGAGGCCCGCAGCCATCGCCAGGCTCAGGGGCGCGATCAGTTCGCCGGCCTGATCGCCGGCGATCGTTGCCCCCGCCAGCTTTTCCCGATGGAAAAGGAGTTTGACAAAACCGGGACCTGAAAGCGCGGTGCGGGCGGTGATGTTGGCGGCGAAATCCGCCCGGTGAACCTCGACGGCGATCCCCGTCCGCAGGGCCTCCTCCTCGGTCAGCCCGACGCGGGCGATCTGGGGATGGGTATAGACGACGGAGGGGACCGCCTCTTCCAAACAGCGAATCTCGTGACCGCCGCAGAGCCGGACACTTAGGGTTTTCCCCTGCTGCATCGCCCGATGGGCGAGCATCATCCCGCCGGTGACGTCGCCGACGGCGAAGATCCCGGGAACGTTCGTCATCTGCCGCTCATCGACGATGACGCCCCGCCGGTCATGGCGGATCCCCAGGGCGTTCAACTCCTCCGCGCTGAACCGCGGCTTTCTCCCCGTGCAGATCAGGGCGTAGTCCGCGGAGAGATCCAGGGTTCCGGCCGGTCGGATGCGGCCCGGATCTTTGCCGCTCTCGCCGGGGGGATGCGCGCCGGGTAAATCCTGCACATGCAGGGGCTCAGAGACGGGCGCTTCCGGGGCGGCGAGCAGTTGCACGCGCGAACCGGTCTCCCGGATCGTCTCCATCCGCATGCCCGTGTGGACGGCAACTTCCAGATTTTTCAATTCCTGCGTCAACAGCGCCGCCGCCTCACCCTCTTCGTCGGGAAGAATCTGCCCCACCATTTCGATCAGGGTCACCCGGACGCCCAGTTCGGCGAAGAGCGTCGCAAACTCGACGCCGATGACGCTTCCCCCGACGATGAGAAGGCTTTCAGGCAATGTCCGCAGGGACAGGAGGCCATCGGAGGTCAAGATTCGTTCCGAAGGGTGCACGCCGGGCGGCAGGGCAGGTTCCGATCCCCCGGCGATGACCAGGTTCCGGGCAGAGAGGCGCTCACGACGGCCGTCCGGGGCGGTCCACTCGACCTCGCTCGGGGAGAGGATCCGCCCCTCCCCGCTTTTCATCTCCACGCCGCTCTCCTTCAGGGATTTCTGGACGCCCATCGCGGAGATTTTCACGATCTGTTCCTGGTGCCGTTTCATTGCGGCATAGTCGAACGATGGATCTGCCACGCGCACGCCCATCCGACCGAGCTTCTTCAGCTCCGCGTAACGCCGGCTGCACGCCAGGAGCGCCTTGGTGGGTATGCATCCCCGGTGGGTGCAGGTCCCGCCCCACCCCTGTTTCTCGATGATCGCCGCGCGCGCCCCGAGCCTTGCCGCCCGAACCGTCGCTGCATGGCCGCCCGGTCCCGCCCCGATCACCAGGATATCGAATGTCTCCGGCATGAGGATCCCCCTGTCGTGTATTTTGATATTTACAGGAATATTATCATATATTTTTCATTTAAACAACAACATTTGAGTATTATATTTATAAAATAGTTCTTGACTAGCATGATTGGCAGGTATACCCTGTGTCCGAAGTTAAGGATTGATCGATCGAAAGCAATACCTTTATTAAAGTTTAATTGGCCTATTGAAGAGCGTTGGCGACATGAAAATGGTCAAACACAATTTTTCAAAGCTCTCAGCCTTTAGAACAGGCAAACTCGATCCCAAGCGTGAGAGAGATTGTTCCAACTATGGAAGCTTGCTTGCTGGAAAAAATTTCTGGAGGTACGCTAATGGATTTGGAAGAACGGATTCGGAAGATGATGGAAGAGAAGAAGATTCCTATTGAGTGTACCGAACATGAACCAGTCTATACCAATCCTGCTATGGCTCAGGCGCTAGGGGTGAAGGAGTCGCAGACGGTGAAGTCCCTGGTGCTTAAGACGAAGGAGGCCAAATTTACCGTTTTTGTGCTGCCCGGGGACAAGCGAGTGGAGTGGAAGCTGATCGCAAGCCAGATCAACACGAAAAAGGTGGAGTTCGCCCAGCCCGAAGAGGTTCTAGAGCTTGTGGGCTGTGAAGTCGGATGCGTTCCCCCCTTCGGCCACATCACGGAGCTTCCTATCTATATGGATAAAGAACTTCTGAAAAAGGATATCGTCTACTTCAATCCGGGCGTCCATGATAAGTCTTTCATGGTGAAATCCTGGGACCTAAGGAGGCTGTGTAACCCCAAAATGATTTGAGGCTATTGGATGGATGAGAATTCAGAAAGGATGACTTTATGCTGATCATTGCCGAAAGGATCAATGCATCGCGAAAACAGATTGCCCAGGCCATCACCGCCGGGGATCGCGCCTTCATTCAGGGGGAGGCGAAGGCGCAGACCCAGGCGGGGGCACATTACATTGACGTCAATGCCGGCACCTTCGTCGGCGAGGAGGCCGACAAACTGAAATGGATTGTGGAGGCCGTCCAGGAGGTTACGGACCTGCCGCTCTCGATCGACAGCCCGGATGCCGAGGTGATCAAAGCGGTGATGCCGCTGCTGAAGAAGACCCCGCTCATCAATTCCATCACCCTGGAGCCATCGCAGATCGAGGGGATTCTGCCGCTCGTCGTTGTGCATAAGACCAAGGTGATCGCCCTCTGCCAGTCGGAGCAGGGGTTGGCCGAAACGACCGAGCGTAAGGTGGCACTGGCCGGACAACTGGTGGAAAAGCTCACGGGGGCAGGCGTCCCCCTCGATGACATCTATATCGATCCGCTGGTCTATCCGCTTTCGACCAATCCGCAATCGGCCAGGGCCACATTGGATGCGATCGGCGCGATCATGAAAACATTCCCCGGCGCCCATACCGTCTGCGGCCTGACGAATGTCTCTTACGGTCTTCCCGCGAGAAAACTGATCAACCGGGCGTTTCTCGCGGTGGCGATTACAATGGGATTGGATTCAGCCATCATCGATCCGACGGACACGCTGCTCTATGCGATGCTGAAGGCGGTGACGCTGATCGCGGGCAAGGACGACTTCTGCATGGATTACATCGGCGCGTTCCGTGAAGGGCGTGTCGAATAGAGGGGAGGGTGAGGCGCTGCCGCCGCGTCCCGCCGGATATCCTTTGTCGGGTTTGAAATCATCTTCTTGCGATGAGTGTCGTTCACAATGGCGTCTGTGATGGTTTGTGAAGCAAAGGGAAGAAAAAAGCGGCGGGTCGTGATCGCCTGCCGCGTGATGGAGCCGGAATTGAACCAGGTGCTTGCAGAGGGAAGAGAAGAGGTGGAGATCCTCTACCTTGATCAGTCGCTTCACCGGACACCAACCAAACTGCTTGATCAGCTCCAGGAAAAGATCGATCAGGTCGCGCGGACCTCCTCCCGGATCGTTCTCGGCTACGGTCTCTGTTCCAACGGCGTGGTCGGCGTTACGGCGCGTCAGCAGGGGCTGCTCATCCCCCGCTGTCATGACTGCATCGCCCTGTTTCTCGGTTCGCCTTCCCGCTATCAGGAGGTATTCCGGGAAAAGCCGGGGCCCTACTACCTGACGCCGGGCTGGGTTTTGGGTAATCAGGATCCACTCGGCCTTATAGAGGAGCAAGTCCCCAGGTTCGGCCGGGAGACGGCCCGGTGGGTGATAGAAGAAGAACTGAAGCACTACACCCATATCGCCCTCATCGATACGGGGGTGGAGGAGATGGCACCGCTCCGCGCGCGGGCGATGGAGAACGCCACCGTCCTGAAGAAACAGTATGAGGAGATCCCGAGCAACTTGGAATATTTCCGCGAATTGCTCCGCGGCCCCTACACGGAGGAAAAATTCCTGCGTCTCCACCCGGGGGAAAAGTTCACTCAGAAAATGTTCTTTTAGTTTTTATTGCCCAGCGGCGGGAGATGGGGGAAGGCGTCCGACATGTGGGGGATGAACATGGCGGCTATGAACTCCTCCTGGAACTCTTTTTCAAGGGTCAGTTCGAGGTATTCAACCTCCTTTGCAACAACCTCGGCTTCCAACCGCTTGTCGCGGTTCAGGAGGGCGATCCTCGCCCCGTCGCCCGCTGCATTCCCGACCGACGAGACGCAATCGAGGTCGCAGTCGGGAAACATCCCAAGGATCATAGCCTCCGTCTTGTCGATATAACTCCCGAATGCGCCCGCAAGGATTACGCGGTCCAGCTTCGCGATCCCCAATTTTTTCATCGTCAGTGTCGCGCCTGCATACAGAGCGCCTTTGGCGAGCTGAACGCTCCGGACATCCTTTTGGTTGATCGTGATCGCCCCCTCCAGAGAGGTCTCTTCCGGCCAGG
>JAPLJX010000484.1 GCA_026388375.1 Deltaproteobacteria bacterium | reverse complement strand
CGACCTTGGCGCCGAACATGGATTGCGCGAGGCAGGCCGCAAAGTAGCCGGCATTGCCGTAACCCTGCACGGCGATGGTGGCCTTCGAAAGGTCGATCCCCAATTCCTTGGCGGCCTCGCGGACCGTGAAGAGCCCGCCGCGGGCGGTCGCGTCGCCGCGGCCGGCAGAGCCGCCGAGGGCGAGGGGCTTCCCGGTGATGGTGCCGAACTGGTTCTTGCCGGAGATCTTCGAAAACTCGTCCATCATCCAGGCCATCATCTGGGGGGTGGTGTAGACATCCGGCGCCGGCACATCCTTTTCCGGTCCGAGGATCCGGCCAACTTGGTCGATGTAGGCCCGGCATAGCCTCTCTTGTTCACCCTGGGACAGCTCCTTGGGGTTGCAGATCACGCCTCCCTTTCCGCCGCCCAAGGGCAGGTCGAGGAGAGAACACTTCCAAGTCATCCAGGCGGCCAGCGCGCGGACGGTGTCGATGGTCTCATCGGGATGGAAACGGATTCCCCCCTTGCAGGGTCCCTTGGCGTCGTTGTACTGGACGCGGAATCCCTGGAATACCTTCATGGAGCCGTCGTCCATGCGGACCGGAATCGAAACGTGGAGTTCGCGCGAGGGCACCCTCAGGATCGCCTGAACGCCGGGATCCAGATGGAGTATCTTTGCGCACTGGTCGAGCTGCCTCTGTGCAATCGCAAACGGATTAACCTTGGCCATAAATTGTTCCTCTCTTTCTGTGTTTTGATGGTGAATGTTACTATTCCTATTTGTTCTTGCAGAGTTCCCAGAAATTCTGCAGTTCCTGATAATCCATGACGGTGGACATGGCGCGGTTCTCCACGTCAATCCCCGTCTCGTGGGCGCATGCGACGGGATTCAGCCCCCCGTAGAGAATCATGCCGAACCGGTTCATGTCGACCGGGATCTGACAGATCGGTTCACCGATCTCGCCGATGGAGAGGACGCCGCCGATCCCCGCATTTCGGAGACTTGTGATCAGTTCGTCGGCCAGCTTTCGGGCCGGGACGGGGATCTCCCGGAAGTTGGCCAGAACCTTCCCTTCGCCCTTTTCCGCTGCCTGGCGGACGGAGGTCATCCGCCCCCGGATGAACACCTCCGAGGGATCGAGGGACGATCCGGAATATTGGATCAGTTCGATAAAGCGGAGCGGCTGTCCGTTCCGGACCTGGAGGATGCCGCCGAATCTGGAATCCATCGGGATGCCGTGCTTGAGGAGGATGCCGTTCACGACGATGCTGCAGACCGTGGCGAAACCGATGTATCCCGCCGGGACCGTCACTTCACCGAGGCGGGCGCCCTCTTCGGCGCAGGCGACCAGTTCGCTGACATGGATGCCGGCACTGAAGGCGGGCTTCATCAGTTCCAGCGCCTTTTTGAAAATCTTTTTGGGGAAGAAGGAGACGTTGACGGGGGTGAGCCCCTGCCGCCGGTCGAGATCGAGGGATGTCCGAAACGCCAGGATCTCGATGCGGGAAATGGCGAAGCCGATCTTGTCGTGGACCCGCGCGTGGGCAATCTCATCGATTCCCTGCTCCGTGATGGTCCGGCCGTCATGCCGACCGAAGAGACGGGTCAGACCGCGGTCGTCCATCATCTTGAGGTGGTAGCGGACCCCACGCTCGCTCAGGGTCACTCCGTGATCCTGCATGCGCCGGGAAATGAGACGTGCGCCCACCGGTTCCGGCGACTCATGGAGGATCCGGAGGATCAGGAGGATCTTCTTTTCGATGTCCTCCATATTGAAGATTGGTTTCATCGGCATCGGTAATCCTTTGCCGATGCCTCTAACATGGAGTTATACGGCTGTCAATAAAAAAATTAAAGGGAAAGATTATTAGCAAAATAAAGTGATTCTGAGAAAGGATGCCCTTTGGGAGAGAGGGCGCTGGTGCGGAGAATGAAAAAGGCCTCCATCCGTTCGTTGGATCGAGGCCTTGAGTTTTTGTTTTACCGCTTGTTGAAGAGGCCGTTCGGGCGGATGGCCGAGGATTCCCTAAAACGTAGCCGGCGGTTTCTTTTTCCCGCGAATCGCACGGACAACGGGCGGGACGATCAGCGCGAGGGCCGCGGCAAGATAGATCGTTCCCGCGATCGGCCGGAAGATCATCGGGGCGATCGCGCCCTGGTTGATCATCAGGGATTCACGCATCGCGGTCTCCATCATCGGGCCGATCACGAGGGCCAGAACCAGGGGTGCCGGCGAATAGCCGAGATCGCGGAGGACGAATCCGAGGATGCCGAAGAGGGCCAGGACATAGAGGTCGACGTAGCTGGAGTTGACGCTGTAGACGCCGACGAGACACAAGAGCGTGATGAGCGGCAGGAGGATCGGATTGGGGACCTTCGTGATCTGCGCGAAAAGCTGGACCAGAGGGAGGTTAAGGACGAGGAGCATGACGTTTCCCAGGTACATGCTCGCGATGACCCCCCAGAAGAGCTCGGGACGCTCGGACATCATCATCGGGCCCGGGGTGATCCCGTGGAGCATCAGCGCCCCCACGACCACCGCCATGGCCGGCGTGAAGGGGACGCCCAGGGCAAGGAGCGGGACATACGCCCCGCCGACGGCCGCGTTGTTCGCCGATTCGGGACCGGCCACCCCTTCGATTGCCCCCTCGCCGAACTCCTCCGGGTGCTTGGATATCTTCTTTTCGGCCATATAGGAGACGAAGGT
>JAPLJX010000299.1:12614-13535 GCA_026388375.1 Deltaproteobacteria bacterium | reverse complement strand
ATCTCGCCCGCGGTGCGGAACTGGAAGAAGCCCATCATGATCGGCCGGCATGCATACGGAGACATCTACCGGAGTGTGGAGATGGTGGTGGACAAGCCGGGGAAAGTTGAAATCGTTTACACGCCGGAGGGCGGTCCGGAGAGCAGGCTGCTGGTGCACCAGTTCAAAGGGCCGGGCGTTGCGATGGGGATTCACAACCTGGAGAAGTCGATCCGTTCCTTCGCCAAATCCTGCATCAACTACGCCCTCGGAGAGAAGGAGGACGTCTGGTTTTCGATGAAGGACACGATCAGCAAGAAGTACCACGCCTACTTTAAGGAGATCTTCGCTGCGGAAGTGGCGGTCTCTCAGTCCGATTTCGACAGGGCCGGCATCAAATACCGCTATCTTCTGATCGACGACGACGCGCAGGTGATGAAACACGAGGGGAATATCCTCTGGGCGCTCAGCAACTATGACGGCGACGTGTTTTCAGACGTAGTGGCGGTCGGCTTCGGCAGCCTGGGCATGATGACGTCCGTGCTGGTGTCGCCGGACGGGAAAGACGAGTACGAGGCGGCCCACGGCACGGTGCGTCGCCATTACTACGAACACCTGAAAGGCAATCCGACGAGCACGAATTCGGTGGCGTCGATTTTTGCGTGGACGGGCGGAATCAAAAAGCGGGGCGAGATGGACGGGACTCCCGATGTGACTCGTTTCGGCGAGACCATCGAGAAAGCCGTCATCGGCTGCATCGAGGCGGGGGTCGTCACGAAAGATCTCGTGCCCCTCATGGATCCCAGGCCCTCTGGTTATGAGACAATTGAAGGGTTTATCGACGCCGTGGCCACAAGACTCAAGAAAACGAGAAAGATCGCATATTCAGGAAGAAAAGGAGGCAATAAGGGCGACGCTGTCGGCCCTGCCTTCGATAAATAT
>JAPLJX010000299.1:9694-12527 GCA_026388375.1 Deltaproteobacteria bacterium | reverse complement strand
ATATTTCTGCAGTAAATATGTAGGAAAATGGTGAGTTTGATGCCTGCCAAACGTTTGAAAGTGATTGCAGAACGATGTGTCGGGTGCCGCATATGCGAGTTGTCCTGCTCTATGTTTCATTATGGCGGTGCCTTTAATCCAAGAAATGCTTTTATCAGGGTCGAGAGCAATCGGGAAGTCGGCCTGAATAAACCGATCGAAAATATCGATCATCCGCATGTATGTTGTCAGTGCAATCCTACGCCGTGCGCGGGTGCCTGCCCTGTCGACGCCTTCGATTCAAACGACGCATTGTCGATAAGGATCGTCGATAAAGATAAGTGCACGGGGTGTGAACAGTGCTTTCATGAATGTCCCTATCAGATGATTGTTTTGCACAAAGAAAACGAAGAAGTGAAAGCAGGGAAATGTGATTTGTGCGGAGGAGTGCCATTATGCGTTAGCTATTGTCCTGTTGGCGCCTTGATTTTTGAATAGGGAGATGAATCCATGCGCGGTTACATGGGGAAAATATTACGAATCGACTTAACGAATGAAAAGATTAAAGTAGAATCTCTGGATCAAACAATCGCCCGATCCTATGTAGGCGGAAGGGGGTTGGGTTCGTATCTTGCTTACAGAGAGATTGCTCCGAAGGTAGATCCTTTTTCACCCGACAGTTCCATCTATTTCATTACGGGGCCTCTCCAAGGCACCCTGACGCCTTTCACCCCGAAATTTGTCATCATCAACAAATCGCCTCTATCGGGTTCCTTGTCGAGATCGGTCTGCGGAGGAGGTGGATTCGGTCCCGGGCTCAAGTACGCGGGCTATGATGCCGTGGTGATCAAAGGGAAGGCTAAGAAGCCCGTGTATGTGTTGATCGACGACGGCAAGGTCGAGATCAAAGATGCGCAGAAATATTGGGGCATGACGACGGGCGAAACGCAATCAGCGATCAAGAAAGATTTGAATGACAATTCCGTGAGCGTCATCCCGATCGGACCGGCCGGTGAAAAATTGGTGAGATTTTCTGGTGTGATCGTAAGTTCTCGGGCGGCCGCGCGCGGTGGTACCGGCGCAGTCATGGGGTCGAAACATTTGAAGGCCATAGCGGTAAGAGGCGCAAAAAGTGTTTGTGTGGCCGACATCGGACAATTTCGCAAGCTCCTCGAAGAGACGTATACCACGATCAGAGAAAATCCCGCCGTGGCCAAGAGGATCGAGTTGGGAACACCCGGTACAGTGGCGGTCTCGTACAGCTCCGGCATCCTTCCAATCATGAATTTTTCCCGGTCGACCTTTGAAGGCATTCAGGGTTTGATGCCGGAGATGGTCAGAGATACGCTTTATATTCACAACGAGTCATGTTTCGGCTGCCCGATTCCATGCGGGAAGTTGGGCTTTATCAAAGACGGACCCTATAAGGGTACGGTTTTGCCTGGCCCGGAATATGAGACGATCGGCCTTCTGGGGAGCAACTGCGGGATCAGCGACATTCGGGCCGTGGCGCAGGCAAATTATTTGTGCAACGAGTACGGCATGGATACTATAAGCACCGGAAGCGTAATCGCTTTCGTCATGGAATGTTATCAACGCGGATTGATAACTGACAAGGATACCGACGATATGAAATTGAAGTTCGGCGATCCGGAGATTGTCATGACCCTTATCGAGAAGATAGCGCACAGAGAAGGATTCGGCAATCTGTTGGCGGAAGGGACGAAACGGGTCTCCGAAGTCATCGGGCAGGATTCGCATAAATTCGCGATGCACAGCAAAGGTCAGGATTTTGCCGCGTATGACCCCCGTGCGCTTGTCGGAATGGGACTGATGTACGCGACGGCGACACCGGGAGCGAATCATTCCTTCGGTCCCACGCTGACGGCCGAACGTGTAGGTCTGAAGGACATGCTGACGCACAAGGAAAAGGGGAAATTAAACCGGAAGGAGCAGAATAAATATTGTCTTCAGGATTCGATGATTTTTTGCAGTTTTTCACGGTTCGGAATGGATGAACGGCAGCAACTGAGATTTACGAATGCCGTGACCGGTTGGAACTATTCCGATGAGGAAGCAACTTTGATCGCGGATAGGATATACACGTTGGAAAGACTTTTCAATGTGCGGGAAGGCTTTTCCAAAGCCGATGATAATTTGCCCTGGCGATGCCTGAACGAACCTTTGCCGGACGGTCCGGCAAAGGGTAATACAGTGCCGCTCGATCGCATGTTGAAAGATTATTATGAAGAGCGTGGCTGGAATCAGGACAGCGGTATGCCGGATCAGGAAACGATCGAGAGACTGGGCTTATCGGATTTGGTCAGCGAGTATCGATAGTAAGGTCAGACAGCCGCTGATTATGCAGTATATTAAGAGCCTATCCGTAATAAAATAATTTGCTCTGAATATAAGCGGTTAGCACATGAAAAACATTATTTACGGATAGGCTCTAAGTATTCTGCCTATCAGGAGCGTTAGATTGATAACGGGAAAACGGAGCTAAACCTTCATTTGCCGACAGATACCACGGAGGCAAACAATGGAGGGAAAAACTTTGGAAGCTGACGTTACGATTATCTGTGGTGGATTCGTAGGAGTAGTCGTTATTTACAGTTTTCGGGATAGAAATGCTGGATCAATTTTTCTTCGGGAGTAAAGCCTCCGAGTTCTTTGTGGGGAAGAATCCTGGTATAGAGATAATCCATCATGTAAGAAGGAGAGTAAGAATGGAATTTGAAAATTTATTTAGATCCGGGGAATTAGGGTCGTTGGAGTTAAAGAACAGGATAGTTATGCTGCCCATGGGGACAATCCTTTGTGGGGAGTGGGGTGAGGTGACCAAAGGTTTAAT
>JAPLJX010000299.1:8785-9592 GCA_026388375.1 Deltaproteobacteria bacterium | reverse complement strand
GGTCGAGGTATGCATGGCTGCAACCGCAATCGATCCTCGACGGTTACTCCAATGCATCTTGAGAGCAGATGACGACTGTTTTATTCCAGGAATGGCTAGTTTGGCAGATGCTGTTCACGATAATGGAGCCAAAATTGGGATACAACTAACAGCTGGAGGCGGTGCCCAAGCAAGCGGTGGTGCATGGTTGCCCGGCCTTCAAGGGATGCAAAAGGTAGATCAAGTATCGCCTTCTGGAGTGCCCGCTTATGGCGTTGCTATGCACGGAGAAGTGCAACAACCACGAGTTTTGTCTATAGGTGAAATAGAAAAGTGTATAGAACTTTGTGGAGATTCGGCCGGTCGCGTAAAGAGAGCGGGGTTCGATATGATCGAGATTCATGCCCATGAGGGCTATCTCATAGCCCAATTTATGTCTCCCTACTTTAATAAAAGAACGGATAAATATGGAGGTAGCTTAGAAAAGAGGTGCCGATTCCTCATTGAAATTGTAGCAGCAATGAAGAAAGCAGTAGGTCCTGATTTTCCCTTGATGGTAAAATATTCAATTGACGAATTCATCCCGGGAGGTCGAGATGTTAAGGAATCTCAAGCCATTGCAAAGATGTTAGAGGAAGCAGGTGTGAGTGGCCTCAGTTGCTCTATTGGGGTTTATGGATCAAAAGTTCCTCCCGTCCCTCCCTATTACGTCCAACGAGGTAGTCTTGTTTATATGACAGAAGCCATAAAAGGGGTGGTTAAGATACCTGTGATGGCTCTAGGTCGATTAGATGACCCTGAATTAGCAGAGCAAGTCCTGAGAGATGG
>JAPLJX010000299.1:7078-8742 GCA_026388375.1 Deltaproteobacteria bacterium | reverse complement strand
GATGGCAAGGGTGATGTCATCGGTCTTGGGAGAGCATTAATTGCTGATCCTGAATGGCCCTCGAAAGTTAAGGATGGACGAGTTGGTGAAATTCGCAGATGCATTGCTTGTAATGAGTGTCGCGTAGCCATACATACACCCCATCCAATACGATGTGCTGTGAATCCCCTGGCAGGAAGGGAGAGTAAGTTTGAATCGATTAGGCAGGCTGAGACAAGGAAGAAGGTAGTGGTCGTTGGAGGCGGACCAGCGGGGATGGAAGCAGCACGTACAGCCGCACTTAGGGGACATCAAGTCATTTTATTTGAAGCAGAGAACGAGTTGGGCGGAATGTTAAAGTGGGCTTCTGTTCCACCGCACAAAGAAATTTTAAAGACGATTTCCGAGTATTATGCTAGAGAAATAATTCGTCTTGGTGTAGAATTAAAATTGGGTGTGAGAGCAACTTCAGATGTCATCGTAAATGAGATCCCGGATAGTGTCATTGTTGCGACCGGTGGAGTCACTTTTCTGCCCGACATTCCCGGAATCAACAATTCTATTGCGGTGCATGCTCTTGATGTTCTCTCCGGTAAGAAAAAAACGGGGGATAGTGTGATTGTTGCCGGCGGAGGTGCCGTAGGATGTGAGGTGGCAAACTTTTTGGCCCATAAGAATAAGAAAGTAACAATTGTAGAAATGTTAGCTACAGTAGGGCTCGATATGGACAGTTGGATTTGGGTTTGTCTAAGCGCCGAGCTGGCTGAAAAGAATGTGAAGATAGTGAAATCTACAAAAATAGAGGAGATTACGGAGGAAGGTGTGGTTCTGATTGACAAGAATTGGAACAAGACTTTTTTAAAAGCCGACAGTGTGGTTTTAGCCCTTGGTTTAAAGCCCTCGAACTGTTTAGCTCAGGAGTTAGATGGAAAGGTGAAGAAGATTTTTGTGATAGGGGATGCAGAAATGCCTCAGCGAATACAGGAAGCCATTTATAAAGGTTTCCTAACAGCTTATAACCTTTAAATCTCTTCGGGTCATATTCCCCGAAGCTTGCTTAGTTCCTTGATGCCTTGGATACCCCGCAGCTTGCTATGGGGAGGCCAGTTGCCTCATATTTGTCTCGGTAATTAAATATAGCCATATCGGTGATTTTGTTATATACAGCATACATGTTGGAAAAGATTGATGCACGCAAACATAGTCCGGAGATGCAATATGGGATCAGGATGCAAGTTGTTCGTCTTCGGAAGCAGGTGTTTCTGAACAAAGATGTGGCAGAGGGCGTCAGCGTTGGTCGTGCCAAAAAAATTTGGCAAAGCTACAAGAAAGATGGCAGCAAGGCCATCAAGCTTGGTAGACGTGGGCGTCATACAGGAGAGAAGCGCACCCTTACCACCGAACAAGAGGGGCAGGTGAAGCGAGCCCTGATTGACAAGGTGCCGGACCAGATGAAACTCCCCTTTGCCCTGTGGACACAGAATGCCGTGAAGTTGTTGATCAGACAACGGTTTGGCATCGAGATGGCAAACCGGACGGTTGGGGAGTATCTCAAACGTTCGAGTTTTACCGCGGAAATCGGTCAAGCGCGCCTATGAGCAAAATTCGGATGCGGTAAAGAAATGGCTGGAGACGGATTATCCGCTTATTGTCTTCCGGGCAAAGGGAGAAAAAGCTGAGATTCA
>JAPLJX010000299.1:0-7068 GCA_026388375.1 Deltaproteobacteria bacterium | reverse complement strand
CATACCCGGGGCTTTGCCCCGAAAGGAGAAAAAGTTTAGTCCGGCTGGTTGCCAAGAAGGCATAAATAGGCGAGTTTAGATGGAAGGAGGTGGTTATCTGAACGATCATTTCCATTTGTCGTGACTTTAGGTGAAAACAGAAAAGATCAGACAGATTCATAAATCCGTATTGATGGAGGAGCCGTGAAAGAATACACCATTATCCCGATGCCAATATCAATATTATCGATCGACAAGAGCATGATGACCTACCGGAGGAACATGGGGCAGAGATTCGAAATGCCCTGTTTTTTCTGGTATATCAAGGGTGCAGATAAGAACATTTTGGTTGATACGGGAATCGAAGCAGAACCCGCAAACAAATTTCATACCCCAGATTCTCCCGTCCACTTCAAGCACGTCCAAACCTTTGAAGAGGCCCTTGCCTCTCAAGGACTGAAACCAGAAGATATAGACTATGTGATACAAACTCACGGTGCTTATGACCACATTGGCAACACCCAGAGGTGCAAGAAAGCGACCATTTTCATGCAGGAAGATGAATGGAGATTTACCATGTCTCCTCACCCGCTCCTTAGCGAGATTTACAAGCCGCACTTACTGAGTGGGTGGAATCGCCTCGTGTTGGTGAAGGGGGATGTTCCGAACCTTTTCCCGGGTATCGACCTCATCTTCGCTCCGGGACACGGTCCAGGGGTCCAAGCGATAGCGGTGAACACAAAAAAAGGCAAGGCCGTGATCAGCGGTTTTTGTTGTATTCGTGAAAATTTCGAGCCTCATGAAGAGATGAAACCCTACTATCCAGTGACTCCTACGGGTATTCACACGAATCCAATACAGGCCTTTGAAAGCATGGTAAAAGTCGCTGGATTGGCTGACATTCTAATTCCGCAACACGAGCCATCCCTTTTGGGAGTGAAAAGCATTCCTGAGGTTTGAGGGTAATGAGAACCAGGCCACCGATACGAAAAGCTTCTATGCTTCGTGTTTGTTGCGAGTACGAGTTGAATCGTACAGCCGGGCAACCCAACGAACAGGGACTTGAAACGACGTCTTTCTAATGAGGAACAAAAAATGGAACGTAAAAAGATAACCCCCCAAGACATTCTGGCGAAAAAACAGCAGGGTAAAAAGATTGTGCGTATCGTCTGCTATGACTACCCGATGGCGTTACTGGCTGACCAAGCAGAGGTAGATTCCATCCTCGTTGGAGACTCGGTGGGAATGGTCATGATGGGAATGACAAACACGCTACCGGTCACGATGGAGGAGATGATTTATCACTGTAGGGCCGTGATGAGAGCGGTTAAATACGCCTTGGTGATAGGCGATCTCCCCTTTTTATCCTATCAGACCAGCATTCGGGACGCCATTTATAATGCGGGTCTTTTAATGAAAGAGGGGGGAGTAGATGCCATCAAGTTGGAAGGGGGTAAGGAATTCGCTCCCATGGTTAAAGCCATTGTCGATGCCGGCATCCCGGTTGTGGGGCACATTGGACTCACCCCTCAAACGATCTCTAAGTTGGGGGGATACAAGGTGCAGGGTACCGATGTTGCCGCCGCTCGTAAGCTGATAGAAGATGCTTTGGCCTTGGAATCGGCCGGAATCTTCATGCTCACGATGGAATGCGTACCTGACCGTTTGGCCGAGTTTATCTGTAAAAAACTTGCCATTCCGGCTACGGGTATTGGGAGCGGGCTATTCACGGACGGACAAACCCTAAATCTTTACGACCTCCTAGGACTTTTTGAGCGGTTTACCCCAAAATTCGTAAAAAAATACGCAAATTTATCCGGTGACATCTTGGAGGCATTAAAAAAGTACAAAGAAGATGTGGAGCAGGGAATCTTCCCTGGAGCCGAGCATAGTTTTCATATAAAAGACGATGTCCTAGAGTCGGTTTTAAGCGCTTATTAAAGCGGGCGTCGTAAGATAGTAAGCGATTTAAGAGTGTGCCACCCACGAAGTTTCTATGGTTTGCATCGGCATTAGGAGGAAAGAGGTTCGGTGCCACGGGGCGGTTTTTTCAGGTGACGGGAAGACCTTTGTGGTAGGTTGGTTATTTCGGAGGCGGAACTGAAGGCTTTAAGTTTTTGATGCCGGTCTGTTTCCGCGAAGAACCTTGATGATCAATTTGGGGAAGTCATTTACCCCATATGACGCGTGAATCCGTTGTAGTTGATCCAGTGCTTGCAGCTTTTGGCGTATTGTCGGACCTGCGGATCTTTTGATCCGATACGATGACGCCGGCAGGAGAACGTGACTTTTTCCATGGAGGATAAACCGATGAAAACATACAGAATCAAGGCGCTACCTCTGTCGTCGATGGAACTTGACAAGGCTGTTCTCATGTATCGATTCCATTATGGGCAGAAGGTTCGAGTCCCCAATGTGATGTGGTATATTGAGGGAGCAGAAAAAAATATTCTTGTCGATACGGCGACGGATGCAAAACTTGCAACCGAATTCAGAGGATTACCGGCAAAAGAAATCATGTCCTTTGAAGAAGCCTTGGGAAGCGTAGGGCTCAAACCGAACGATGTCGATATCGTCGTGCAGACTCACCTCCAATGGGACCATTGTGCAAATACCCAGAAGTGCAAAAATGCCAAGGTTCTGGTTCACGAGGTCGAGCTGAGGTTTGCGTATGCTCCCCATCCCATTTTGGCTCCCACCTATAAGAAGAGCCTGTTCAAAGGGATAAATTTTGTCCTCGTAAAGGGTTACCAGGAAATTGCCCCAGGAATTGAGTTGATTCCGACGCCGGGCCATACGCCGGGAAACATGTCTGTTGCCGTGAATACGGAGAAGGGAAAAGCGATCATCACCGGGTTCTGTTGTTTGCAGGAGAATTTCAGGCCCCCGGAAGGAGTTTCTGAAGAAACCAGTGAGGTGACTCCCATCGTGGCTCCGGGCATCCATTTGAATGCGGTGGATGGGTTCGAAAGCGTTCTCCTGGTCAAAGGGTTGGCAGATATCGTACTGGCATGCCATGACCCCTCGTTTCTTGAGCCTAAAACGATCCCCGAATGAAAGGTGAACACGCATCCTTTCTGAATCGGTAATAAGGAGAACAGTCATGGAACGTAAAAAGATGACACCTCAGGAGCTGAGGGAGAAGAAGAAGCGAGGTGAGAAGATCGTCCGGGTCGTCTGCTATGACTACCCCATAGCTCTTCTGGCTGACAGGGCAGAAGTGGATGGGATCCTAGTGGGCGATTCTGTTGGCATGGTTCAATTGGGGATGAATGGGACGATTCCAGTGACCATGGAAGAGATGATCCACCATTGCAAGGCGGTGATGCGTGCGGTGAAGTATGCCTTGGTCATCGGCGACCTACCCTTTGGATCTTATGAAACGGGTCAATCTGACGCAATTCGGAGCGCCTGCCGGCTGGTGAAAGAGGGCGGCGTGGATGCTGTCGAACTTGAAGGGGGCAGGGGGTTTGCGCCGACGGGCAAAGCCATTGTTGACGTCGGAATCCCGGTGGTGGGGCACATTGGCCTCACGCCACAGTCTGCTGCCATGATGGGGGGCTACAAGGCCCAAGGGAAAGACGCGGCGACTGCCCGAAAACTGCTGGAAGATGCGGAGGCGTTAGAGCAGGCAGGGGCTTTCATGCTTACGGTGGAATGTGTTCCATACCGGTTGGGGAAGGTCATGGCAGAGCGACTCTCGATCCCGGTGACTGGTGTCGGTGCAGGTCCGTACGTGGATGGTCAAACGATCAATGTTTATGATATAATTGGGCTATTCGATCGCTTCGTTCCGAAACATGCCAAAAAATATATGAATATGGGCGCGGAAGTCCTGCGGGCCATGGAGACGTATAAGCAGGAGGTGAGGGAAGGGATATTCCCAAAGGAAGAGCATAGCTTTACCATTAGCGATGAGGATCTTGAGGCAGCTCTCCGCGATTGAGCGGGCAAGAGGAACACGTAATGTTGAAACGCGGAATCTGCAACTTGCCCTCGCGTTGATTGTGTTGTTGATAAGAGATCTGAAAGGAGTATTGTAATGGAAATCAAACCCGTAGAACGACCGGCGAAAGAGATCATCGAAGGATTCGAATCCATCGGTACGAGTACCATTTCAGACATCCTTGACCAGATTGGGCTTGACTGCCTCGTCTCCGGTGTCCGGGCTGTCAGAAGGGGCTTTAGGTTGGTCGGTCCGGTCCTTACCGTTAAAGAGATCTCAGGTCCTCTGGGGACATACAAAACCGAGGATTTCCAAATGGGCAAGCTGATCGATATGGCTCAACCCGGGGACGTACTGGTTTTTGACAACAGCGGGAAGGAAATCTCGACATGGGGCGGTCTTGCCTCCACGGCAGCAAAAGAAAAGGGAATCAAAGGGGTGATCATCGATGGTGGTTCCCGTGATGCTGACGAAGTCGTGGAGTTGGACTTTCCCGTCTTCTCCAGACACATCACCCCGAGAGCCGCAAGAACGCGGATCAAAATGATAGAGATAAATGGAGTGATTCAATGCGGAGGAATCAGGGTCCGACCCGGAGATATCGTTGTCGCAGATCCGACGGGTATCATTATTATCCCTAAGGAGAAGGCGGAAGAGGTCCTTGAAAAAGCAAGAGCAATGGAAGCCGGGGAAAAGCAATTTGTCGAAGAGCTAAAGAAGGGAAAGACCTTTGACGAGATGCACAGGAAGACGGGAACGCTTTAGGTGATCGACGATATGTCACGCAGGATGTTTTGATCCATTGACCGGTGCTAATAAATTGTGGCTACATGATATCCACAGATGAGAGATCGTGTCGCTGCCTGCCGCTGTTTACCGCCCCTCGGAAGCTCCATTTGTCCGATTACTACCGCTGCGTAGAAGACTATTTTGGAACCTTTGTCGGGATCTATGATGAATATTTTTCACGTCAATACGGATTCAGGCGGCCATATATTGAGCAGGCCTACCGTTATCTCGACTGCGATGATTTTCACAACGGCTTTGCCCGCTCGTAAAAGCACCGATTATAATTGGTAATCCTCACATAAATTCCATCCTGAATGCTGAGCATTCGATAGGTGTAGACAGCGATTCTGCTGGTTTTGTGATTTTGAAAAATCAGAAAAAGATAATTTTACTCTGTATTTGAAGTCAGCAAAACGTCAACCTGTATTTCGGAAAAGACCGGTCTATGAACAGCCGACAAGGCTGCGAATCTTGAGAGGTAAAAATCCTCTTACCGTCAGTTGCCCGAATCGGACGGTTAGCATATCCGGGGTACGTGGAGGTAACGAACGGCGAGGTGTTGGATGTAAAAGCTATGGCTGCTCAGCCATAAAAGATATTGGCTGCTGTAGGAGCAACCTGGTTGGCGAGTAAATCCAATGGTTTAAACATTCGTGAATGACTGTAGCCTCCAAATTTTCTCATACTGAAGTTGTTATAGTATGGATTATGCTGAGTGCTGACCGGGATGAGAAGGGTGCTTGCGGAAACGTGGCGTCCTTTTGCCACGAAGCTGGAAACAGCGGAAACAATAGAAGGCGTTACCCTAAACATGCGCGCACCGTATTTCTACCCGACCATAACTGAATGAGAGGAGATGAAAAAATGGTCGTTAACACAAAGCGCGTGTTTTACATAAAGTACCTTATGGACCCGATATATGCCAGCATTCTTGCGAGGCGGCCGGACATTACGCTAGAAGATCTCAATAACTGCACCAAGGAAGCGATGCAGCCGATCCTCGCGGCAGCGCAGGTCTATCAGATCTCATCCGCGCGCGGCGAGATCATCTTGGAATTTTATGCCGACAAACCGCTCTTGGCGCGTACGCCGAACCTTTTGGTGGTTTCGACCAACGGTGTAGGCTATGACACGGTCAATCTAAAAGCCTGTACCGAAGCGGGAGTGCTGGTGGTGAATCCGGCCGGTGGCAACCGCGAGTCAGTCGCGGAGCACGTGATGGCGATGATGCTGTGCCTCTCGAAGCGGATAATCCAAGTCGATCGATTCATGCGTCGTGAATCTGACTTCGATCGTGAAAGCTTTATGGGTAACGAAATTCTTGGAAAGACGATCGGGATCGTCGGCATCGGCCATGTAGGCAGTCGGGTAGCGGAGCTTTGCCGCGGTCTCTTTACGATGCGCGTGCTTGCCTGCGATCCCTATCTTACGAAGGCCGAGATCTTGGCACGTGGCGCCGAGAAGGTCGATCTCGATGACCTGCTGTGCCGCTCCGACTACGTCTCGATCAACTGTCCGCTTACTGACGAGACGCTCGGTATGATCGGCGCCCGTCAATATGCGCTGATGCGGCTAAACGCCTATTTCATAAACACGGCGCGTGGCTTTATCCACGACGAGGCGGCGCTTGCCGAAGCTCTCGGGCAGAAAAAGATCGCCGGCGCGGGCCTCGACGTCTGGAGCAAGGAACCTCCACCGCACGATCACCCGCTGCTACAGTGTGACAATGTTCTGGTCAGCCCCCACACTGCCGGCGTCACCCGGGAAGCGCGAGCAAACATCGCCAAGGTCGCCGCCGAGCAGGTTCTCGATATCCTGGACGGCAAGAGGCCGCCCCACATCCTCAATATCGAAGTATGGCCGATATACAAGCAGCGGTTCAAAAGGATCTTTGGGTTCACTCCGCAGGATAGCGAAGCAACTTAGCCGCCCTTTGAACAATGGTGCGCGTCGACTTTTTTGCGACAGATCCGGTCTTGATTTGGGGGGCGGTTGGAATAGAAAATCAAGTTAAGAACAAAGGGTGCCGAAGTAATGAGAAGATACTCAGACGTGACTATAGCAAACGCCAGTTGCCTCATTGAAAAATGTTACCGAAGGGGGAGAGATTTTGGATAACGTTGCCTCATAAAAGATGTTACCGAGGTTTGTTGTTGATGGAGAAGATTTTTTTCATTTTCTTATCCATGATTTCTCTTAGCAGAAACGGGTTCAGTTTTTCAAGTTGTTTGGAGAGGGAGAGCTTGACGGATTCCTGGATATGAGGAGATTCCATGATTCTCTGGTAAGGGGTTTTAGGCGGATCATGGTGTTTGATGGTTTTAGAGCCGATTCTTTCTTTGGCGATGAGTTTT
>JAPLJX010000039.1:5565-6022 GCA_026388375.1 Deltaproteobacteria bacterium | reverse complement strand
CCACCGCGTCGGCGCCCGCTGGCACTGGTCGGCAGAGAGCTATCCCGCCGACGAGGTGAGCCTGCGGAGCATCAACCCGGAGAACGTGGTGATCGTCGATACGACGGACACCGGGAACCACCGGGTCATCGCCGAGGTGGACTGGGACAGCGCCTTCACCACCGCCCATACCGACGCGATCTACATGATGGAGTCCCAGCAGTACCACGTGGACAAGCTCGACCTGGAGCGGAAGACCGCATACGTCCACAAGGTCGAGGCGGATTACTTCACCGACGCGATGACCTATACCAATGTCCGGGTGATCGACGCCTTCGCGAAGAAGCCGGGGAAGGAGATCCTCGTCGAGCACGGCGAGGTCCAGGTGGTGAGCAAGGTGGTCGGCTACAAGAAGATCAAGTTCTACACCTCCGAAAACCTCGGCTACGGCGACGTGAACCTGCCGGAGAAGGACATG
>JAPLJX010000039.1:0-5528 GCA_026388375.1 Deltaproteobacteria bacterium | reverse complement strand
ACCTCGGCTACGGCGACGTGAACCTGCCGGAGAAGGACATGCACACGACGAGCTACTGGTTCACGATCCCTCGGGACCGTCTCGCCGGGCTTTCCTACAACCAGGAGGAGATCATCGACGGCCTGGCGGGACTCGCCTACAGCCTCCGCCACTTGGCGGCCATGATGCTGATGGCGGACCTCCACGACATCGACCGGGCGATCGGGGACAAGAGCGGCGAGTGGTTCGTCCGCAAAGACCGGAACTGGCGGACGATCACCGCCACGCCCGGGCAGGAGGAGGGCTCGACCCCCACGACGGACGCCTTCGACCCGACGATCTTTCTGTTCGACGCTTATCCCGGGGGGATCGGCTTCTCGGATCTGCTCTTCGAACGCCACGACGCGCTGATCGCCTCGGCCGGGCAGCTCATCCGCGCCTGCCCGTGTGCCTGCGGCTGCCCGTCGTGCGTCGGCCCGACGCTGGAGGTCGGCCCCCGGGCGAAGGATACGGCCCTGGCAATCCTGGAACTGTTGACAGTGACGACTTCGTAAAATCGCTGTTGTTGTCATGCTGAGCCTGTCGAAGCATGGCCTGATATCAGAAAGTTATGCTCACCCTTCGACAGGCTCAGGGTGACAGTGGCGACTTTTTGTGGAATCCTCAAAGTGATATGAGCGTCATCTCCCGTTTACAGCGGCTGACCGGCGAAGGCGGCAAGGAAAGCGGCGGACAGGCCGGGGCCGAGCAGCTCAGCCGCCTGCGGAAGCGTGTCGATGCCATCCTCTCCCGGCGGCCGGAGGGACGAAAGGCGGAGGCGCCGCCTCCCGCGCGGGGCCGCGGCGTCCCGCTGGAGGAGCTGGTTCCGGGCGGGGAGACGGCCAACGAGGCGGGGGCCTTCTTCTGCGCGCACCACGTAGCCGCAGGCTCTTCCCGGCACGGGGAGTGGTGCATCCGGGATCTTGCGCCCCTCGACATGAGCCGGCTGGCCGTTCTGGCGAACGACCCGGCCCTGCGGGGGTTGGACTATGGCCGGGCCCTCTTCCTCGATACGGAAACGACGGGACTGGCCGGCGGCACGGGGACGGTGGCCTTTCTCATCGGTCTCGGCTGGTTCGAAGGGGACGGTTTCGTAACAAGGCAGCTCTTCGCCCGGGATTATGCCGAGGAGAGGGCGACGCTCCTGTCCCTTCAAGAACTACTCCGGGGAAGAGAATTCCTCGTGAGCTTCAACGGCAAGGCCTTCGACGTCGGTCTGCTTGCTGCACGCTTCATCATGAACCGTCTGCCGAATCCCCTCGCCGGGCTTCCCCATCTCGATCTCCTCCATCCCGCCCGCCGTCTGCTAAGCCATCGCCTCGCCGACCGACGGCTGGGCGCGCTGGAGGCATCAATCCTGGGATTTGAGCGGGAGGGGGACATCCCCGGCAGCGAGATCCCCCAGCGCTACTTCGACTGGCTCAGGCGGCGCGACGGACGCCTCATGGCCGACGTCTTTAAACACAACCGCCTGGACATCCTCTCGCTCGCGGCTCTGGCCGCCCGCTTGGCGGGGCTGCTGGATACCGAAGGAGAGAAGTCCCAGTATCATCCCGGGGACCTTCTCGCCGCTGCTCGGCTCTTTCTGGCCCGGGACTGCCCCGGCGAGGCCGTCCGGCTGCTCGTCCCCCTGAGCGGGTGTACCTGCACGGAGACGGCGCGGGAGGCGGGCCGGGAATTATCCCTCCTCTACAAACGGTCGGATCAGTGGCCGGCGGCGGTTGCGATCTGGGAGGAGATGGTGCGGCGGGACGGGGAGGACCTCTTCGCGCTCGTGGAGCTCGCCAAGTGGTGCGAACACCGGCGGCGCGATTTCCGGCAGGCCCTCGCGCTGACGATGCGCGCTTGTTCTTGCACCGGACGCCTGTCGCCGGACGACCGCGCCGATCTCGACCGCCGCCGGGAGCGCTTGGAGCGGAAGTTGTCACCCTTCAGCCCTTCAGGTGCTTCATGATTGCCATGAACTGGCTTTTTCCGTCGAGCCCGGCCTCGGCCAGCACCATCTGGGCCTGACCGCTTCCCAGGTAATGCCCCTTCCGGAAAGGATGAAGCGTCATCTCGCGCCCCCGGTCGGAACGGATCCAGCGGTACATCGTCGGCAGCGTGAAACCGGTAATGCCCATCGCCCGTTTCGCATGTTCTTCGGGAAAAATCTTTTCCTGCACGCGGCGCGGGAGGAGGTCGAAGAGCTCGGCGCTGGCCACATAATAGACAAACAGCTCGGCGCCCTTTTTTTCCAGCAGCGGCAGCGCCTCCTCCACGAAGGCGTATCCCACCTCGCTCCCCTGGAGGACCACGACGCCGGCGTTTTTCTTTCCGGCCTTGCGGAGGAGGTAAATCCCGGCGGCTGCGGCATTTGCCGGGGGAAGCCCCAGAGCTTTCCGATCGATCACCCTCTCGGTCGGGCGGGTGACGAAGGGGGCAATGATGGCCGGGCGTCTGTTCAGGGCCGCGGCCATCAGGGGCCACAGCTCCTGCGGATCCCACGGCGTAAGGGTGACGATCGTTCCCCGCGGGAAGTTCTCCTGGAGGATCTGGAGCGGCTGCGGATCCGCATGGGTGGGTCCATCCTCTCCGGTCTTCAGTCCTGCGTGGGCGCAGACGAGGACGATCGGCCGGTAAGGTCCCTTCTCCAGCGTCTGGCGGGCCTGGTTGCCAATGGCGTGGAGGCGGGCCGCAATGTGGCCGAGCGGCGCCAGGAAGGCTCCGTACGAAGAACCGGCCCCGATGTGGCGCCCGAAGGATGCAAGCCCGGAGAAGATCGCCGTCATCGCGTCCTCGCAGATGCCTCCCGTCGCCAGAAGCCGGGACCCAGGGTTGGTAGCGGCATTGTAATAGCCGCGGGCAAACCCATCTCCCGCGGTGATCATGCTTGTCGAGCCGAGAAGGTCGGCGGCCGCGACAAAGAGGGCGCCGTTGCTTGCCCGGTTGTAATGGTCGAGAATGCGACCGAACTCCGCACGAAGCGTCGTGCCGGCGCCGGGGGTCAGCACAAGCTCTTCCGGGGTTGTTTTGGGGGATCGTGCGGCGATCTGATAGATGGCGTCGATCCGCGGCCCGTTGCTGCGAGGTTTGCGCCGGCGTCGGTCGAGCCTCTTCCGCGCCGCCGTGAGCCTCTCAACGATCATGTTCACGAGAGCCCGGTTCCCCTCGAGTTTCTTCCGGACAACCTTCAGGGACTCCCAGAAGCATTCCTCCAGTATCCCGGCTTCATTCCCGCCCCGGCACCGCTGGCCGGCGCTATCACAACACGGCAGTGAATCCTCCGCGGAGTTTGTAAACGGTTTCAGGGTTTTGAAGAAACCGTCGGAGCAGAGCTTGTGCCCCGCCCCGTGGGCGGCTTTTCCTTCAATGCCGTACCGCCATCCCTTGACCGTTCGGTAGACAATGGCCGTGGGCTGGCCGTTGCTCAGCTCCAGGGCCTTGCGCTGAGCGGTGAAGATCTGCTGCCACTCCTTTCCATCGGGGACAAAGATCACATTCCAGTCATGGAGATAGGCCAGTTCCGCCGGTGTCCACTGGACATAATCCCCGGGGGTGGAGCCTTCCCGGCAGACGCGGTTGCTGTCGATCGACGCCTGATTCCAGTCGATGTGAAGGATCACGTTCGAGAGCGAGGCCGTTCCCGCGGCGGCCAGAGCCTCGCTGACCCGGCCGGGCGTCAATCCGCCCTCGCCCTCGACGATATGGACCCGTGGCGCGTTGTCTCCGTAATAGTCCAGCGCACCCAGGGCGAGGCCGATCGAGCTCCCCATGCCGACACCCGAGGCGCCCGTCGCGAGGCGGACAAAGGGGGTTGCCGGTGTCGGATGGCCGTCCAGAACCTTCGCGTTGAACTTCTGAAGAAGGGGCGTTTTCGCGATCGGGTTCCTCCGGAAGCCGAGGAGGTCTTCCAGGCGGATCTGGAGGCGCTCTTCCTTGGGCAGAAGTTCCGGCGCCGCGATCCGGAGGGCCTCGTTCCGCATCGCCCAGAGGGAGTAGAGGCCCATCGTCTTGTGGCCCGCGGCAAAGGAGATCATGTCGGCGTCCTCCCGCTCCGGGTGGGAAATGTCATAGTCCATGGAATCCAGGAGCAGGCCCGCCAGAAACCGCCCGGCGGAGATGGAGCCGCCCGGGTGGCCCGAGGCCGGAACGTAATTGAAAAGCAACGTGCACAAGGTGCGGTAGATCAGATCGAACTCTTCAAGCAGTTTTACCCGATCCGCAGGGACGGGAGGTTTTCCGCTCTGCAATTTATCCGTTACATCGAAATAGATTCCCCTTCTTGGTCCGAATGTAAATGCCATTGTCTGCTCCTGATGATCGTTTATGAAATCCTGTTTCTGCTGATCAGCCTTCTCCGGGTTCAAATCGAGATGATTCATTGCGGCAATGAGACTTTGCGGAACGGGGGCCATCATCGTCCGAGAAACAAAACCTGTCAAGCAAAAAACCGTGGAGGCGGGACGGGGTCAACGAAACGCCGGACTTCCATCAAACGGGGGAACCCCGGCGCCCTCTTGCAAAGTCAATCTCTGATTGACATGCAAGTCTGTTCCGTTTATACTTCCGCTGTCAAAAAGCAATGTCATATCCAATATTTGACATGATGCTGTCCGGCGTATCGGGTTTGTGAGCGGAGCGCCCGGTGTTGAACAAAATCAAAATTGAGGGATTTTTATGAACAGGATTCTATTGGTAGAACGTATTCACCAAGCCGGCGAGGCCATGCTGGCGCAAAAGGCAGAGCTGGTCTATCCGCAGCCGCAAAATCTTGAAGGCATTCTGGCCGCGATCGGCGATTGCAATGCTCTCGTGGTCCGGAACACGAAGATCACGCGGCAGATCATGGAAGCCGCGCCGAAACTCGCCGTGATCGGGAGACACGGTGTGGGTTACGATACCGTCGATATCGCCGCCGCCGCCGATCTGGGGATTCCGGTCGTCTATACCCCGGCAGCCAATACGGAAAGTGTGGTGGAGATTTCAATCGGGTTTATCATCTGCCTCGGTCGAAAAATCGTCGAGGCCCATGCCGCCATGCAATCCGAAGAACTGCTCAGCGATACGGTGACCATGGCGATCATGACGCGGCAGAAAGGGCTGATCAATGCCGATCTGTGGGGAAAAACCCTGGGTGTGATCGGGGTCGGCCGAATCGGTTCCAGCGTATCCAGGAGAATGAACGCGGCCTTCAACATGCGCGTCCTGGGCTACGACCCTTACGTGGACGCGGAAACACTCGCGGGTTACGGCGTTCAGAAGGCGGCGCGTCTGGAGGAGATGCTGCCCCAGTGTGATTTTGTGGTCGTGCACTGCTCCGGCGGCGCGGAGACAAGGCGCTTGATCAAT
Source organism: Deltaproteobacteria bacterium (assembly GCA_026388375.1). Taxonomy (GTDB): domain Bacteria; phylum Desulfobacterota; class Syntrophia; order Syntrophales; family UBA5619; genus UBA5619. The sequence continues at coordinate 179 of JAPLJX010000039.1, read as the reverse complement.
GCGCATACCCTGGCCCTGATGAAACCCACAGCCTACCTGATCAACACCGCGCGCGGCACCATCGTGGACGAGAAGGCGCTCATCGAAGCGTTGCAGGACAAACGGATCGCCGGCGCGGCCATCGATGTCTATGAGCCGGAACCGCCCCGTCCGGGCAATCCGCTGCTGCATATGGAAAA
>JAPLJX010000440.1 GCA_026388375.1 Deltaproteobacteria bacterium | reverse complement strand
TGAGCGGGACGCCGCTCAGGGAGGTGACGCAATCGATCAGGAAAAGGGCGCCGTGCCGGCGAACGACCTCGGCCATTCCCTCCCGCGGCTGGAGCGCGCCGGTGGAGGTCTCCGCATGGATCAGGGCCAGGATCTTAACCGGTTTGTTTTCAGTGAGGGCGGCTTCAACCTCGGCCGGGGTGAACACGCCTCCCCAGGGTTTTTCAATCCGTTTCACATTGGCCCCGTAAAGCTTCGCCATTTCGCACATCCGCTCGCTGAAATAACCGTTACAGCCGATGACGACCGTATCGCCTGGTTCGACGAAATTGCAGAAGGCGGTTTCCATCCCGGCGCTGCCCGTTCCCGACATCGGAAAGGTCAAGGTATTTTTCGTCTGAAAAACGGCCCGGAGGAGGGCCTGTTCTTCGTCCATCAGCGAGAGCCACTCCGGATCAAGATATCCGATCAGCGCGGTGCTCATCGTGCGCAAAACACGGGGATGAACGGCGCTGGGGCCGGGACCGAGAAGGAGACGTTGCGGTACATTCAAATCATTAATCGCGAGTGCCATGTTTATCCTCTATCCTTAATCCATTGGGAAAATCATCGGAAATCCTGCCGCAACGTACAACGGCTTCCTGTCTGCATCCCCCCGAAAAAAAGCGGCTGTCGGATACAATGAGAGGCGGCAAATGTCAAGTTAAAATGATAGCAATTCACCCCCAAAACGTTTCATGATCTCCGGCGCGCGGCCGGCGCTTCCCAGGACCTCCTGATTCTTGCGGGCGTACATCTCCCGGAGGGCCTCCCTGGCCGGGCCCAGATACTTCCGCGGATCGAACTCCTCCGGCTTCAGGAAAAAGATCTCGCGGATCTTCGCCGTCATGACGAGCCTCCCGTCGGAATCGATATTGATCTTGCAGACAGCCGAGCGGGCGGCCTCCCGGAGCTGCTCCTCGGGGATCCCGATGGAATCTTTGAGGCTTCCTCCGCAGCGGTTGATTGTTTCCACGGCATCCTGCGGGATGGATGAAGAGCCGTGCAGCACAATGGGGAAACCGGGGATCCGCCGTTCGATTCCATGGAGGATGTCGAGACGGATGCGCGGGGATTGGCCCACCTTGAATTTGTACGCCCCGTGGGAGGTTCCGATCGAAATGGCGAGGGAATCGACCCCGGTGCGGGAGACGAAATCCTCTACCTCCCCGGGACGCGTATAGGTATGGCTCTCCGCGGCAACGTCGTCCTCCACACCGGCCAGGACGCCCAACTCCCCCTCGACGGTAACGTCGTGAAGATGGGCGAAATCGACGACCCTGCGCGTCAGCGCCGCATTGTCTTCGTAGGGATGATGCGATCCGTCGATCATGACCGAGGAAAAGCCCGATTCGATACAGGAGACGCAGAGGTCATAGGAGTCGCCGTGATCCAGATGAAGACAGATCGGAATCTCCCCAAGCCCCTTCTCTGCCGCCTCCCGCTTCATCATCTCCACTGCGCCGTGCGCCATATGACCCAGAAGCGTCCGGTCCGCATAATCCCTCGCCCCTTTCGAAACCTGGATGATGACGGGCGACCGGGTCTCCAGACAGGCCAGGATAATCGCCTGGAGCTGTTCCATATTGTTGAAATTGTAGGCCGGAACGGCGAATCCCGCCTGCACGGCCACCGCAAACATCACCCGTGTATTGACAAACCCGAGAGATCTGTAATGAATCATCCTCTCCCCTCCTGATCTCATAATGCCGGATCGGTGACGCGCCACAGACAGAGCGGCTCTCAGGCCCCGTCCACCTTTTTCTTCAGATTTCCTTCTTAAATTGATATCATAGGTTCGTGGCGACAGCAAGACCTTTCCGTTACCGGATGCGCACATCGCGCTTGACAAAGCGCCATTTTCTTCATAGTGAACAATCAGAAAATCCGCGATGGTAGAAATTATCTCGTGCATTCGAAACGAAAAATATTGGAGCATACAGGAGGATGAAGATGACCGTTAAGATGTACACGCTGAGCACATGCGGCCACTGCAGGGCGGCAAAACAGTTTATGGGAGAGCACGCGGTTGCCCATGAATTCACCGACGTGGACCTTTTGACCGGCGATGCGAGGAAATCCGTCCTGGACGAGGTCCGCAAATACAATCCGGGATGCAGTTTCCCGACCATTCTGGTCGGGGATAAGGTGATCATCGGCTTCAACGAGAAGACGCTCCGGGAGGCCCTCGGACTATGACCGCGGAGCAGCTTTACGAGATGCTCCGGAAGGTCCAGGAGCCGAAGGGTTATTTCTTCAACCGGGAGCGCGAAAAAGTCTTCGACCTTCTGGATGGCCTCCTCATCAACCGCGAACGGTACGGATACATGAGCTGCCCATGCCGTCTGGCCTCCGGGAATCGCGACTGGGACCGGGACATCATCTGCCCCTGCATCTATCGCGAGGAGGATGTCCGTGCGTACGGCCGTTGCTACTGAAGTCTCTATGTGACGTCCTCGTGGAACGAGGACGGGACCGAAGAGCTCACCGTACCGGAACGTAGACCGCCGGAGATGATCCGCTTTTGACGGGAGCATGTATTTG
>JAPLJX010000394.1 GCA_026388375.1 Deltaproteobacteria bacterium | reverse complement strand
GGTTGGCTTCGTAAAGGGCGTTTCGGATCTCCGTAGGGGTCATTCCGCTTTTCCCTTTTCTTTCATTCATGGTTCGGGCTCCTTTTTTTTGTGGTGGGTGTTGATTCATTTGAATGAGTCATACACGACTCAAAATCATGTGTCAAGGGTTTTTTAACTGTCCAACGTCAGTTTTATGAAAAATCTTTACTATAGTAACAATAATGGACTGTTAAGCCGTTATTTATAGTGGCCAGCTTTTTGGCCAGCTTTTTAAAATTGCTGGCCACTGAAAATTGCTGTTTTGGGTGTGTTATGGCGAAGGATATCGAGTTTGGGAAAAGGATCGCATGGTTGAGAATAAACCGCGGCCTGGAACAAAAGCCTGCTGCGGTGGCGATGGGAATTCTCTATGGGACCTACCAGCCGTATGAGTATGGAAAACGGCCAAGCTGGAGAAAAATAGAGCAGATACTTTCTTTTTATCAGTGTAGTAAATCCTGGCTGCTCACCGGCGAGGGCGTTCCGTACCCCAAAGAGGGCGGCCCGGAGCCTTCGGTGGGGCACGCATATATAAAGGATGCGGCTGCCCCTTACCCAACAGCAAGCCGCGATTTGATCGACCCAACGTCCGCGCCGGCGCGTGAATTCAGCATAGATGAAGATCTGATACTGTCCGCCAGCGTGCTGAAATCCCGAACGCATTACGCCACAGCGCTGCACCTGAACATCCGATCCTTCGTGGCCGGCGTCTCCGCAGAGACCACGGTGTCACGGTGCCAGGATGATCTCCGCGTCCAGGGCGAACTGATCGCGCAGTTACAGGCCAGGCTGGACGGCATGGATAAGCAAAACAGTAAACTGCGGGAGGAGATGGAGGCATTAAAAAAGACCGGTGGCGACTCTCCGCCTATCGCCCTGGAGATGGATCATGCCGCCCATACTGGCACCGGCAATCCGGCAATATAATAACGATGGTAATGTGAGATTTTAAAGGAGGATTATATGAGAAAGTATGAATTAAATAATTTTGGAACGGTTGTTAGTCTGGATCTAACCGGGCATGAAGATTTTGGACAGGTTGTTATTGAGCTTGCCAGTGGAGAAATTGGAAGGCTTATTGAGATTTTATATGAGAATCTTCCTGATAAAACAGAAATAGATAAAAAATGTCGGGAGTCGTTAACATCTCGGCTCTTAGTTGGTAAAATAAAGATGGAAATTTATATAACTCCAGTGCTTAATAAATCTTTATTAAAAGAATGTAAGGCTTTGATGATATAGTGGCTATGTTTAATAAAAAGGAGGTGAGAAAATGGCCCTCAAAAAATGCAAAGAGTGCGACAAAGAGATCAGCACTGATGCGAAGGTATGCCCTCAATGCGGCAAGCCGCAGCCGAAACGCAGCCCCTGGGGATGTGCGATCGTTGCTGTTATCGCTGTGATTATTTTTATGTTTGCCATCTCTAATCAATCTCCAACAACACCCAGAACGCCGCCAGTCGGAAGCGACCCCGCAACCGCCACTGATGAACAAATTTATAGAGAGTTTGAGGTTTGTATGAATGAAGCAAAAAAGACGGTTGGTGATGATAAGCTCAAGGGCCAGGCCATCGCTGGTAATTGTATGTTGGGGTTGAAAAAGTACGGCGATAAGCGGGCACAAAAAGCCTTCAAGTTGTATTTTAATTTATGATTGCTTTGGGATAAATGTTATCTCCGAATTCGTTAATCTAAAAGCTGGTTTTTCAAAAACTTATTCGGAGACAACCCTTGAACGGCCCCGTGATTTTTTCGCGCGAAATTTTTCGGTCAATTTTTTTATCTTCTTGAATGGGTTAGAGAAAGTACGTCTACGGTACACCATTCGTCAACGACAAGACCCAACATATCCCGGATCTACCCGTATCACAGAATAACCTACCCCCTTCAGAATTGTTTTTGGGTCGTTTTGGTTTTGGAAGATGATCCTGATAGCTGCTCGCCAGACAGTGTGACGGTGAAGACTCTTCATCATGCCTGGTGCGGCCTATCGCGCAGATCCAGGTACGATAACCCATGCCCTGAAACCTGCCACGCGTGATCGCGAGGGTGGCAGGATCATTCTTTGCTGCTTCCTATTATCTAGCATCTGGCAAAAAAAGTTGGTGGGCTTACATCGTTTCAAAAAAGAAATGATCATCACCAATACCGCGCCATATTTTGTTGAGGTATTTCCCACCTGTTATCCTTTTGAACCTTGCGTTCGTCCAGCCAGCCAGGCACCCGCCGCAATCAGGACAGCCCCGAAGAGGAGTACCGGCCCCATCGCCTCCCGGAAGAGGAGGCCGATGAGCAGGGTGGAACCGATGGGGATGAAATAGGCGAGCGTGCTGATCAGCGGCACATGGCCGCGCTTCACTCCGATCTCCCACCAGTGGTACGCAAGCCCCACCGGCGCGATCCCGCCGAAGAGGATCCAGAAGAGCGCCTCCGCGCTGACCGGCGGCAGATTCTGCCATTCCCCCCGGACGGCGGCGACCGACGCAGCCATTAGTGCGCAAATGGTGAAATGGAAGGCCGTCCCCCCCTGCTCCACAGGGATCCGCCAGCGCCGGAGGAGGACACTGTAACAAGCCCAGAGGAACCCGCCCAAAAGGGCAAGAAACAGCGGCAGCGGGTTTTCGGGTGCACGCAGAATCTCAGCCGGACCACGTGCGACAGCGATCCCCGCGAATCCGAGGAGGACGCCTGCCGCTGTCGGGAGCAGTCGCGTCTTCTCTCGGATCAGGACGGCGGACAGCAACACGATCCAGACCGGCCAGAGGTAGTTCAGGAGATTGACCTGGCCGATGGCGCGTTCCGAAGCGATGCCGAAGGCGAGCGCCAGGATCACCGTGTAGAAGGCGACCCCCCAGAAACCGGTGATCATGACCCGGAGAGGCAGGCGGACTAGATCGGCGAACGGTTGTCCCCGGAAGCGCTGCAGAAGGATGACCGTGATCACGCCCGTTGCCGTCATCAGCGTCAGGTAGGCCATTGGTCCCAGGAGGCGCCCACCGCGTGCGAAACAGACGCCGCTCGCGCACCACAGCAGGATCGATCCGACCGCCGCAAGGGTTGCTCTCTGTTTTTCGTTTCTCTCCGGACGAGCCGGCATGCGATTTTCCCTCTCTTCTCTCCAGTGGGTAGGGATATTCGGACAATCCTTGGCCTTATGTCGATGATTTCATGTCCTCCGTCAAGGGGAAAACAACCATCCTCCCTTCAAAAATACAAAAATTTATCCCCCCTTTGTTTATGCTGTAATATGAAGCCATCAGGAAATAGTGAGCTGACGAGAGTTCTTCCTGAAACAAAGCATCCGGTGATTTTGACGGGTATACTTTGTTTCAAACGGTATTCAATAAGTTCGGGATAGTCCGACCGGAGACAAAAAAGTCAGGTTAATAATCTGCCTGACTCTCCTCAACGTACCCCTCAATATATTGAGGTTCCACCAAATATTGAGGCAATCAGATCGTTTCTCACTTCTCTGCTGTTCTCTCCTATTAATCTAATACTTTGTTATTAAAGGATGAATCCAAACTTCTGATTCTTCCCAGTTATTGGCAGGCCATTTGCTATTACCATTTTATGATCTTGATAATCACACGAATGAAGGTCCATATTTATCCTAAATTCCTATGGTGTCCCTTCAAGCGCAAGTTTTGTGACATCACACTGCTCTATGGAGAGGGGAAAGTATCCCTCCTCCTTCAATGCGCAGCATGAAAGGAGAAATGCTATGCCGTTGATTCAATTAGTGATTGTTTTGGTTGTCGTTGGGGTGGTTCTATGGGTGATTAACAGCTACATACCGATGCAGTCCACCATAAAGAAAATCCTCAATGTCGTCGTGATTATTGTAGTGATTGTCTGGCTATTGAGTGTCTTCGGATTCATAGGAGACCTCTCAAAGATTCGTATTGGCAGATGAAGAGCAACTCTCTTTTTTAACGACGAGATGCTGCGATGCGCGTATTAAGTCTATTCTACTGGATGTTAACAAAAAGAGAATCATAGGGTCTTCGTGGTGATTGTCACCCTCATAGACCAGACCTTAAATGATAGACTCCAGTAAAAGACAAGACGGCATATGTGGCTCTCGTCTTTTTTATCAAATTACAGTTTATAATCTAAAGGAGACTCATCATGAAATGGACCGGCATGTATCTTATCGGTTATATTGTGTTCATCGGTGGTGTTCTGGCTGCGCTCTGGAAAATGGGAGTTTTGGCCAGCATCGGCATGACATGGACAGTGATCGGAGTCGTAATATTGATTGGATTCGGCATCATGGTCGCAGTCTCTCACAGCGGCACCAAGGAAAACATCGAAATCGACCGTAAATAACTCGGCGGGCGCCGCGTCACGTTCGGGTCAAAAGACTGTCCACCTGCCTTCAAAGTATCCCTCAATATGTTGAGGTTGCACCAAATATTGTGGCAAAAACGAATCATTTCATACTTTTCTGCCGTTCTATATTATTAATCTAATCCATCGTTATTAAAGGATGAATCCAAAATTCTGATTTTCCTTCGGCTATTGGCAGGCCATTTGCTGTTACTATCTTTAACGATCCTGATCATTTCACCCCAAAGCGAGTTCTAATCATTGTCGGTATGCTGAAGCGTCGAGTCAGCAGTTTCAATCGATAATCTTCGCTAGCCCCAATTATTACCTGCCGTTTGTTTGCAGGTGGAGACGTTTTCGGCCACATCCCTGTTTTTCTGAAGAATTTTTTGCTGATTACTAAGAGAAGGGTGGAAATGCTTGACGGCTTAATTACCGTTTGTGTAGAATACGTATAGCTTCTTTCCTCAATGATTTATAAACACTGAACGCCTTTCCCACTTGACAAAGGGGTGCCTGTGAGAATAGCTTCTTCCCCACCGACGGATATGTGAAGAGAAACCCAGAAAACGAGGTTATGGTGCTGATTACCCAGAGAGCAGCAGACATCCGTCCCTTCATTGTCATGGATGTTCTTGAAGCCGCCCAAGCAATGGAGCGCAACGGTGAAGATGTCATTCATCTCGAAGTCGGCGAGCCCGATTTTGATACGCCGGAGTGCATCAAAATGGCTGGATTCCGCGCCCTGCACGAAGGCAAGACCCACTACACCCACAGCCTGGGACTTCTGGAATTGAGAGAGGCGATCTGCGATCACTACCGGCAGCGTTACGGTGTAACCGTTTCCCCTGAACAGGTCATCGAGCTCGTTGCTATTTTCCGCACATTCCGAACAGGGGGAGCAGATGGCCCGATGCTAGCGGTGCATTTCATGTCTTCCCTGATCACGCCGATAAAAAAATTATACAAATCAGTAATATGGGAATGGAGGGCGAGAAGATGAAAGTCCTTCATTTTCATGCCGGCGATAACCGGTCATGGGGAGGAAAATCAAGAGAGCTGTCGCCCGGATTGCTGGCCACCTATGGTTCCCGGGATATTACTCAGGAGGGCATGGGGATCGGAAGCGTTGCCTTGAAAACGGGGGGATTTACTTACTTTCCGTCCACATGTATAACAGAATATCGGACCCCGTACAACATTATCAAGACCTTCTCTCTGGATTCCCGGCTTACCCTTCACTGCGGCACCTTTCTTTCTCCGTTCCTTTCCTGGGTCAGCGAACAAATCGTCGCTTTTTACATGCGACATCCCGTCCTTCAGAAAACAATCCTTGCTGGCAGCCATAATTTGCAGCGACTCTTACCCCTTCGCTTTTGCCGGGAATCTTTCCCTTCATTGGCCGAAGCTCGCTTCGCCTATATTATAAACGGGTTGTTCGTAACCGTCACCTGCAACATCTCCCTGAACGGGACAAGGACCGGGAAGGCTTATATACTAAATGAATTGGGAGCAGATTACTTTACCAGTTCCCTTCATCATGAGACAGTTGCCCGTCCACCCTCTGGATGGGAGCAACTCCCGCTGCTGGCTCCCACACCGGCGCTCTATGATGAAATGAATGACCTGACGTTCCGGATCGTCCAGTGCGCAACCGAAGCTATAGTGCCTCCGAAAATCTTCTGGGGTCGCGAACGCTCATCCTCTCTCTGCTGGGCGGGATTTGCCATAGAGATTGACATGACCGGCTGCCCGGCAGGCAAGACGTCTCTTCAGTACACTGTGGAATTCGCCGAAAGGAAAAACTCATGAACTCCTCTGTTGTGCTCGTCTATCCTTACTTCCGCACGCACGCTGCGACGGAGCTTCTTTTCCAGCCGCTGGGCATCGCTTAT
>JAPLJX010000094.1:1304-5856 GCA_026388375.1 Deltaproteobacteria bacterium | reverse complement strand
GCAGCCCTTCCGGGGTATCCCCTCCAGGGAAGCCCGCGGGTCGAACATTATCTGACGCACCATCTGAAGCAGACATTCGGTCACGCCTATCTGCCCGTCCATCCTCAGGAAGAGCTCGGCGAGCAGATCCTCAGGGGCCTCACACCATGAGATACCTTATCGTTGGCAGCGGGCCCGCGGGCATTTCCGCCGCAGAGGAAATTCGCAGAGAGGATCCGGAGGGGCCGATCACCATGATTACCGCGGATCCGCATCCGGCCGCCTCCCCGGTCATGCTCACCTACTGGGTATCGGGGCACTTTCCCCGCGAGAGCCTGTTCTTTCGGGAGATGGAATCGTGGGCGGCAAAGCATCAGGTGACGCTCCGCTGTGGCGAGAAGGTAACGGCTATCGACATTCACCGGCAGGCGGTGAAGCTGTCCGCGGGCGGGGAGATCGCCTATGACCGCCTGCTCATTGCCACGGGAGCCGTTCCCGTGATCCCGCCCATTCCCGGCATCCGCGCCAAGGGGGTTTACCCGTTTCGGACCTTTGCCGATGCGGAGGGGATACTGACCGCCCGCCGGGACCTGGAACATGTCTGTATCATGGGGGGAGGCTTCATCGGGATAAAATTGGCCTGTCACTTGCGGGAACGCGGTCTCACGGTCTCCGTTTTTGAAAAGGAGTCGAGACTTGCTTCCCGGATATTCGATCAGCGGGCATCCGATATTGTCAAAGAGCAGTTGCGCAGGCACGGTCTGTCGGTCGAGACCGGCGCCGGGATAGCGGAAATTTCGAATCGGGACGGGTGGGTTTCCGGGGTCCGTCTGGAAGACGGCAGCCATATTCCCGCCCAGATCCTGGTTGCCGCGGTGGGTGTGCGGCCGAACACCGCCTTCCTCGATACGTCGATTGCCGCGCCCCGGGGAGGGATTCCGGTCGATGAACGAATGGAGACCACCGTTCCCAATGTTTACGCGGCAGGCGATGTGGCGACGGCCCGGGATTCGCTTACCTCCCTGCCGTTCAACAATGCCATCTGGCCTGCCGCCACACGGCAGGGAAAGGTGGCCGGCGCCAACATGGCCGGCGGGTGCCGGGCGTACGTTCACAACTTCAGCCTGAACGCCCTGAATCTTCACGGCCTGCAGGTGACGACCGCGGGTCATCCCTATGAACAGGAGGGGGACGACATCCTGGTTTTTCAGGAGGAGAAGGGGAATAATTACCGAAAAGTGATCCTCAAATCCGGGGCGTTGATCGGTTTCATCCTGATCGGCGACACCTCGCCGGCCGGTTGTTTTCTCAGCAAGATGAAGCGGGGGGATATCATCTCCGATCCGGCTGAACTCCTCGCCCAGGGCGGCGATGCGCCATTGGGGTCGTTTCGGAACAGGGGGTTTCGCCAGGGCGCCCTCTGGCGGCAATACGGAAAGACGGCGTATCGATACACCCTTATCGATACTGCCGGGGATCATCACCAGGATAAGAGAGGAGATAGACAGTAAATGCGTTATCCGACGGTTTTTCAACCCTGCCAGATAGGGAGCCTCACCATCAAAAATCGTCTGGCCATGTCCCAGATGACGATGAACTATGCCACGGAAGACGGTCAGGTCACGGATAAGCTGATCGCCTATTACCGGGAACGGGCGAAGGGGGGAGTGGGGCTGATTTTTGTGGAGGGGACTTACTTTACCCCCGAAGGCAAAGGGTATGTGCGGCAGGTCGGTCTCGCCTCCCGGAAGCATGTCGATGGATTGAAGAAGCTGACGGACGCCATCCATGGACTGAAAAATGAGGCCCGGATCTTCCTGCAGATCCACCATGCCGGCGGGCGGGCTTCTTCGAAAATTACCGGGATTCAACCGGTCGCGCCGTCGGCCGTTCCCGCCTATCCGGGAGCGGAAATGCCGCGGGCATTGACGCGGGAAGAGGTGTCCGGCCTGGTTGACGCCCATGTCGAAGCGGCCGTCCGGGCCAGGGAGGCGGGATTCGACGGCCTGGATATCCACTGCGCCCACGGCTATCTCGTCCCGTCCTTCTTCTCCCCGATGACGAATCAGCGGACGGACGAGTACGGAGGGGATCCGGCCGGCCGGACGCGTTTTCTCATGGAGATCATTCGCGGGATCCGGGAGCGTTTGGGCAGAGAATTCCCTCTGACGATCAAGATCAGCGGTGACGAGTATATCGAAGGCGGTTTGGGCGTGAAGGAGATGATCGTCATCGCCCGTTTGGCGCAGGAGGCCGGCATCGACGGGCTGATCGTGTCCGCCGGCACCGTAGGCGGCAAGAAGATCGAGGATCTGAGCGAGGCCCATAAGGTGATGCGAACGCTTCCCATGATGACAAAACCGGGTTGCTTGGTTCCCATTGCGGCGGAATTCAAGAAATCCCTGCAAATCCCCGTCATCACGGTGGGCCGGATCAACACAATCGCCCTGGCCGAGGAGATCCTCGCACAGGGGAAGGCGGATATCGCGGCGATCGGGCGCCCCCTTCTCGCCGATCCCGAGCTTCCCAAGAAGGCGGCGGAGGGTCGGGAGGAGGAAACCCGGCCCTGCATCGCCTGTAATGAAGGTTGTTATAAACGGATCCTCCAGCAGCTCGATGTCTGCTGTTCCGTCAACCCGGCTCTGGGGCGGGAGGCGGACCCCGCTGTCCCCAAGGCGAGCCCTCTCAAACGGGTTCTCGTGGTCGGCGCCGGACCCGCGGGGATGAAAGCGGCCTTTCGTGCCCGCCAACGGGGGCACGACGTCACGCTGATCGATCAGGGCGCCCATCCGGGTGGACAATTGCGGCTGGCGTCCGTTCCGCCGGGAAGGCAGGAGATCGATCGCTTCACGACCTATTTGGCGGGATGTTTGACCCGAAGCGGTGTGAAGGTCATGCTGAACGAGAAGGTTTCTCCCACCGACGTTGCGCGCCTACAGCCGGATACGGTCATCCTCGCAACGGGCGCACAGCCTTGCATGTTGAACGTCCCGGGACTCCAGGCGGACCACGGGGTGACGGCATGGGACGTCTTGTCGGGAAAGCCGGTTTTAAAAGGACCCTATTTGATTGTGGGCGCAGGGTTGGTCGGTTGTGAAACGGCGGATCTCCTGAGCGACCGGGGGGAGAAAGTCACGCTCGTCGAGATTCTCCCTGAGATTGCCTGTGATGCGGACAAGGGTCAGGATGGAGGATCAAACTGCTATCATCCGCTGCGGTGACGAGGAAACCCGGATCGAGACTGGAACGGTTGTTTTTTCCGTGGGGGCGAGACCGGATGATTCCCTCTGCAATCGGTTCATCTCATCGGTTATCGAGGTGATCAAGGCCGGAGATTGCGTGAAACCCAGAAGGATTCTGGATTCTGTTGCGGAAGGGTACCTGGCGGGCAATCGAGTTTAGTCCAAAGAAACGGCATCATAAAAGGAAAGGAGATATTGGGATGAGTGCAAAAGAGTGGTCCATTGCTTACTGGCATTATATGCCGGGCGCTGCGAGTCCAATGCAGATGATGAGAGGCGCCATGAAATGCATGCAGTGCGGTGATGTGAAGGAAGGCGAAACGGTTCTGATCTCCACTGACACCAATAAAATAAGAATTGCCGAGGCCCTTGGAGGCGCGGCCTATGCGGTGGGAGCGATCCCCATCATTATGATGATCCCGCCCATCGGCGTCCATGGCGGCGCGTTGACTGAACCCATCGTTGCGGCCTGCCGGGAGGCGGATGTTTTTCTGCAACCCGCAACCTGGTCGCAGACCCATACCAGGGCGAGGGTAGAGGCGATCAAGGCTGGAAAACGGGGAAGCACCATGTGCGAGGTGACGGAGGACGCCCTCTGCGTGGGGGCGATCGAGGCGGATTACGAGGAGTGCGACCGGCTCGGGCGGCGGCTGGGGGCGGCCCTTGCCGAGGCGAGCGAGGTCCGCATTACGTCGCCCCTGGGGACGGATATTCGGGGTGCGGTGAAAGGGCGGCCGGTCCAGTATGAGACGGGCCTGTTCAAGAAACCCGGCCAGTTTGCCGCTTTTCCCGACAGCGAGATCAACATCTCTCCGATCGAAGGGACGGCGGAGGGGAAGATCGTGAGCGATGTGAGCATCATGAGCGTCGGCGTCACCATCTACGACCATGTCACCCTGATCGTCAAGGGGGGGAAGGTGGTCGATATCCAGGGCGGTATGGCAGCCGCCAAGCTCAGCCAGATCCTCAGGGACCTTGACAACGAGAAGGCCTATAATTATGCCGAATTCGGCATCGGTCTCAATCCGAAATCGAGACTCGCCGCGTCCAACCTCGAGGACCTGGGCCGTCTGGGGAACTGCCATGCGGGCATCGGCAGCAACTTTGCCATCGGGGGCAACGTGCTGGCGCCGAACCATATCGATGCGATGTACCGGGATGCGACGGTCTCCTTCGACGGAAAGGTCGTCCTCGACAACGGCGTGTGTAAAATCTAAGAGCTGTCAGAAACTCACCAGCAGTTTAACCGCCATGATGATCATGGCGATCACCAGCACGATCCGGATGACCTTTTCGCCCCGGCGTACGGAAATTTTCGCCGCCCACCACCC
>JAPLJX010000094.1:0-1218 GCA_026388375.1 Deltaproteobacteria bacterium | reverse complement strand
GATGTTCCCCGTCACGCCAAACACGACCATTGCGGGGATGGTGTAGATGAAGAAAACGGCCGCCTTGTGCATGTTGATCCGGACGAGGTCCATGTTCATCAGGTGTCGCAGGGCCGCGATCATGAAAAAACCGATGCCCACCTGGTGCAGTCCCCCGACGAATCCGATCCCGAGCATGACGGGATAAATAAGCCATCCGCCCGATGTTTCCCCGGTCTGCCGAACGTTCTTCCCGTACTTGGGGACGAGGACCGTCGCGACCATGACGAGGATGAAGATACCGAGCACCTTCTGAAAAACGAGGCTGTCCATCTTGACGGCAGCAATGGCCCCGAGGAGCGCTCCGGGAAGAGCGCACGCGGCGAGTCTCATGCTCGTCTTGAAGTCCGAATAGTTCTCCCGCCTAAAAGAGATGATCGTGGCAATGCACTGGATGAAGACGGCCAGGCGGTTGGTCCCGTTGGCAAGGGGGCTGTCCAGCCCCAGGAAGATGAGCATGGGAAGGGTGATGGCCGAGCCCCCCCCTGCCATCACGTTCAAAATCCCGGCGACGACTCCGACCACAAAGAGGAGCAGCATGAAGGGGATCTGTTCCATACGGTTCTCTATCAGCCTCCTCGGGATCTCTCTCTCCCGCCAAGGAAATGAATGCGCCTTCGCGTCTGGTACACGGGTAACGGGGGGAGCATTCCGACACTCAGTCCGCATGCCCGGACCGCGGGGCCGGACGAGGCTTCAGGATCGTCCGGGGTGTTCATCTCTCTGTTTGCGGTAGAGGTACAGCCGTTTCTCGGACGGCACAAACCCGTTTTGCACATAGAACGCGTCGGCGGTATCGGTATAGAGAAATACCCTCTCCACATCACCGGATGCCTCCACCAGTTTCCGGAGGAGGGTCCGCCCGATCCCTTTTCGTTGATAGCTGGGATCCACAACCATGTAGTTGATGTAGGCGATGCTGTGATAGTCCGTGAGGAGACGACCAAAGCCGACCAGTTTGTCGCCGTCAGTCGCGGTGACGTAAGCTGTTGATCCCCGAATCGTGCTGACAAGCCTCGACAGTGGTCGGATAGGGATGAATCCTGCGGTCTGGAATAGTGAATGGAGCTCCTCAGGTCCGAAAGGGCCGTTTACTGCATATCTGATGGAGTCGGTCATTGTTTGATGCCTGGGGTTCTCCTGCGGACGGTCCTCCGATTGAAAAAACCCGATGAGAGG
>JAPLJX010000453.1 GCA_026388375.1 Deltaproteobacteria bacterium | reverse complement strand
TCTTCATTTCTTCCAGCTATTGAACATTCCCTCGATCGACTCAAATTCCTGAACGTCTTCACCGCGTCGGCTCTTCTCCAGGGTCGAGGCCGTAAGCTTGTTCGGAATCGCAATCGGGAAAGGCAACCCGCCACGGAGTGATATTTGCTTGTAGAAGATGCGAATAGCCTCCGTGGGAGTAAGGCCAAGGCTCCGAAGGATCTCTTCCGCCTTCTCCTTTGTCTGTGGTTCAATGCGGGCATGGACGGCTGAAGCTTTCATAAGTTTATCGTCCCACATTTGCAACACAAATGCAAACCGTTTTTCCCGTTTCTGTTTTCCAACAACTGGACGGGCAACGGAATCCCCCACCGATTGGGCGGACTTGTTTTCAGCCCGTCCGTTCCGGAATCATTCTCCGCAGTATTTCCCTTCCTTCAGTTTCGCAACCTCCTGCTGTTCGAGGGTATTGAAGGCGATTTTGCCGACCAGCGTACAGGGCAGGTCTTCCCGGAACTCGATCTCACGGGGGCAGCTCCAGCGGATCAGGTGCTCCTGACAGTGGGCGACAAGCGCCTTCTCCATCTCCGGACCGGCCTTCCCGGACTCTTTCAGCACGACGAACCCCTTGACGCGCTGGATCTGCTTCTCATCGGGAACGCCGATGACGCAGGCCTTGAGGACGTCGGGGTGCTTGTAGAGGACGTCCTCCACCTGGGCGGGATAGACGTTCATCCCCGACGACTTGATCATCCGCTTCTGGCGGAGTTTGAAGTAGAAGAAGCCGTCGGCATCCATCGTGCCGATGTCGCCGGTGTGGAGCCAGACCTTCCCGTCCGCGTGCGTCCGGAGCGTATTGGCCGTCTCCTCCGGATGATCGAGGTAGCCCAGCATGACCGCGGGGCCGTTCACGCAGATCTCGCCCTCCTCGCCGACGGGCGCCTCTTCCGTCGTCCCCAACCGAACGATCTTGGCCAGCATGTCGGGGAATGGAATCCCCACGCTTCCCTCGCGGTACTGGTTGAGCGGCGTCGCCATGATCCCCGTCACGGCCTCCGTAAGACCGTAGCCCTCCAGAAGCTGGACGCTCCCGCCCCGCTCCTTCACGACCGCCTCGAACCGCTCCTTGACCGGCCGGGGAAGCGTGTCCGCGCCGCTGACGGTGGCCTTGAGGCAGCTCAGGTCGGCCTTTCGGAAGAGCGGATTGCTGCTCAGCGCATCGAAGAGGGTCGGTACGCCGACGACCATGGTCGGCCGCTTCTTTTTGATCAGGCCGGCCACGATCTCCGGCGTGAACTGCGGAACGAGGATGCTCTTTCCCCCGCCCATGAAGGCGGCGTTGACGCAGACCCCGAGGCCGAAGCCGTGGAAGATCGGGAGGATCGCGAGGATGGAATCCCCGCCCCCCATGCTCCCCCAGGCGGAGACCTGCATCCCTTCGCTGATGAAGTTGTAATTGGAGAGCATGATCCCCTTCGGGACGCCGGTGGTCCCGCCGCTGTAGAGGATGACGGCCATCTCGTCCGTACCCATATCCGCCTTCGGCGCTTTCGGGTAGCTCCCCCGCATCAGGTCGCTCCACCATGAAACCAGCTTGTCCTCCGGGACCGGCGGGATCTTCCGCCCCTTGGTCAGGTTGAAGCCGATCTTCTTGATCAGGGGCAGGTAATCGGGAATCCGGCAGAGGATCAGCGTTTGGAGCTCCGTCTTCCCCTGCGCCTCCTTGAATTTTCCGTAGAAGGCGTCCAGCGTCAGCGCGAAGCGGCTTTTGGCCGTGTTCAGGTAAAATTCAATCTCCTTCGCGGGCGAAAGCGGATGGATCATGCTCGCCACGACGCCCAGTTTGTTCGCGGCGTAGAAGCAGATGATCCCCTGGGGGCAGGTGGGCATGGAGATGGTGATCCGGTCGCCCTGCTTCAGGCCGAGGGCGGCAAGGGCGTCCGCGCAGCGGTCGATCTCCGTACCGAACTGCCGGTAGGTGGCGGTATAGTCGAAGAAGTCATAGGCAATGGCTTCCGGGCTCCGGGAAACCGTCTGCATCAGCGCCTCGTACATCGTTACCCGCGGATAGTCGATGTGCTCCGGGATATCGCCGTAAAACTTCAACCAGGGTTTCTGTTCATACATAGGACATTCCCTCCATAAAAGGTATGAAGATGACCCCGGACGGCCCGAAGGCAAAGGTGCGGGACGGGGTCCTTGCACGCTCCGTGGCGCCGAAAGAACAAAAGGCCGGTTTTCCAGGACGGGACGATCATACACACTTTTTGCGGATTTGGCAATTTTGAGAAACTCTTTGAGAAACTCTGGCGGATATCTGTGGACTCCCCCTAAAAACTCCTTGACACACCGGAGGGGTTCTCTTATCCTCGCCACACAAAAGCAAGGCCTTGTGCGTAGTTGCGTGGCCAGGGATTATTCTCGGTAAATAATTCGCATGGATACCCCTAACCGGAGGAGACAATCATGAAAAATCGGGAAATGCTCTTGGATGAAATCTATGAGACGGCAATTCTAAATGACATGACCTATTTCGGTTGAACACAATCCGTTCTTGCAGCTTTGCAGGAAAAATTGAACGTGGGCAGCGCCGAGGTTTTTAAAGCCGGAAGCGCTCTGGCCGGTGGTGTGGCAAGAAGAGGCGAAACCTGCGGTGCTCTCACCGGCGCCATCATGGCGGTTTGCTGCGTCGTTGGACGGGAGAGGCTTGAAGATCGGGAGCAATACGGAAAAGCGATGGAAGAAGCCGGTCGGGTGTATGATCGGTTCGATAAAGAAGTCGGCC
Organism: Deltaproteobacteria bacterium; assembly: GCA_026388375.1. Classification (GTDB taxonomy): domain Bacteria; phylum Desulfobacterota; class Syntrophia; order Syntrophales; family UBA5619; genus UBA5619. The sequence goes on along the minus strand of JAPLJX010000453.1, from coordinate 3,075 downwards.
AGACGCTTTGTGCGGAGATCCACAAGAAACGGTTCGGCAAGGTCTATCATCTTAACGTCCCGGAGGAGAGGACAGCCTTTCACGATGCGGGCGGGCACAGTAAGACGGGATGCCCCCAGGTTTGCGGGATTGCCGCCAGAATTGCCGCGGAGATCCTTCTCGATAAGCGCGGCTGAAAATTACGCACCCTTCACCTCGGGGGGCGCGGTCTTTCCCGTGTAATGGCAGTAGCTGATGTACCCCCCTGAGAGGTTCGACAGGAGTTCGAACCCGGACTGCGAGAGTACCCGGCAGGTCGCGTAGGAGCGGACGCCGGAGCGGCAGAAGACGACCAGATCCCGGTCCTTTGGGAGTTCGCCGATCCGTTCCCGCAGCTCTTCCCGGGGGATGTGGATAGACTCCGGGATGCTGCCGGCCTCGAATTCCTTTCGGGTCCGCACGTCGACGAAGAGCGCGTTCTCCATCGCTGCGGCCCGGTCATAGGTCACCGAATTCACGAGGCCCTTGAGGATATTACCGCCCACAAAGCCCGCCATGTTGACCGGATCCTTGGCGGAGCCGAAGGGCGGCGCGTAGGCGAGTTCCAACTGCTGCAGGTCGTAAACCGTCATGCCCGCACGGATGGCGGTCGCGATGATGTCGATTCGTTTATCGACGCCGTCCGTTCCGATGCACTGGGCTCCGAGAATCCTGCCCCCCGGCACCGCAAACAGGATCTTCAAGGCCAGCGTCGCGGCGCCGGGGTAGTAGCCGGCGTGGCTGAGAGGATGGAGATGGATCGCCTTGTAGTCGAGGTTATTTCTCCTGGCCGTTTTTTCATTCAGGCCCGTCACGCCCGCCTGCAGATCGAAGACCTTGACGATGGCCGTGCCCAGCGACCCTGGATAGCGGGAGTCAAGACCGCAGATGTTGTCCGCGGCGATGCGGGCCTGCTTATTAGCGGGACCTGCCAGCGGGACGAGAACCTGCATTCCCCCGACGAGGTGGGTGGTCTCGACGGCATCGCCGACGGCAAAAATGGAGGGATCGCTGGTTCTCATGCCCGTGTCGACGGCAATTCCGCCGGTGGCGCCGATGTTCAGGCCGGCCTCGCGGGCCAATTTGATCTCGGGCCGCACCCCCACGGCGCTCACCACCAACCCGGCGGGCAGTTCGGCCCCGGATGCCAGAACGACCCTGCCCTCAGCATCGCCAACGATCCGTTTCACACCGTCGGAGAGGTGGAGGTCACCCCCCCCCGGATGCAAGCCGGGCCTGGATGATCCCGGCCATCTCCGGGTCAAAGGGCGTCATGACCTGATCCAGCATCTCGACAAGGTGGGTCTTGATCCCCCGGTCGATCAGATTCTCCGCGATCTCCACGCCGATGAATCCCCCGCCGATGACGACCGCCTCCTGCACCCGCTGATCGTTGATCCGGGCGATCATGGCGTCCATGCCGGGGAGGTCGTAGAGGCTCATGAACATCGCGGCGCCGCTTCCTTCGATCGGCGGAATCAGGGGGTAGGCTCCCGGAGACAGGACCAGATAGTCGTATGATTCAGTGTATTCATCGCCCGTCGTGAGATTCCTGGCCCGGACCAGCTTCCCGCGGGGATCGATGGCCAGGACCTCGTTCCGCACCCGGACCTCGATCCGAAAATTAGTCCAGAGGCGCTCCGGCGTTTGCAGGAGCAAACTTTTACGTTCCTTGATCCGGCCGGAAATATGGTATGGGAGGCCGCAATTGGCAAAAGAGATGTAATCGCCCCTCTCAAACACGATGATCTGCGCCTTTTCGTCAAGCCGTCGTAACCGGGCGGGCGGCCGTGGCGCCGCCCGCCACCCCGCCGATGAGGCACACCTTCATTATCTCACTCCTTTAAAAAAATTGACGCCTGTCCGGCGCCCCCGTTTTATCCGGCGAAGGGGAGATCCTTCCCGCCCCATCGGGCTCAAATGCACCTTTTTGCGGGGGGGGATAGGAGAACTACCCGGGTAAGTCAATCGGATTTAATTGGATTTTGTTGCGCCCTCTTACGACGGTACGACGTGACGATCCTCCGCGCGGTGTGGGCGAAGACAATCAGAAACCCTCGTCGATCCTGGTCGACGGGGACAACGGCCTCGGACAGATCGTGAGCATCAAGGTCCACCACCCCCACGAACCTGGGGCATTTCTTCATGGCAATCGACATCGGGACCTTCCTCGCACCCGATTCATTCAAGGATCTGGTCGGCCGGCTGATCGACGAGCTGAAGAGCTCCCCGCCCATGGAGGGCTCGGCCGGGATCTTCATGCCCTGCGAGATGGAATACCTGAAAGAACGGGACTATCTCAAAAGCGGCATCCCCGTTTCTCCGGAAGTCATTAAGACATTGGATGCCTTCGCACAGAAGATCGGCATCGCCCCGGTTCCACGGTGATTCTTTTCCCACCCCTCAACGGATGGCGGCCCCCAGCTCACCCGGGCCGGGGGCCGCCATCCGGACATCCCCCACGTTGCGCAGTGACTTCTTTCGGTAATGCGCGAGCAAGATCAAGGGAAATATGCGGGGCGCTGGTTATCGTCTCCACCTACAACTAAATAGAATCACGGCGTTTAAATTTTAGCGAGTCGGGTGGCGCGGGGGAATTTCACCCCCACGCTCCCACGGATCCGAACGTGACAGTCTCCCGTCATTCGGCTCTTATCATCCAGCCACCAGGCTAACCTAACGGTTTTATCTTATTCCCTGGCTCCTCCCATCTCTGGTTGACCAATCAATAAGACCAGATGATCCAACCCCTTCGCTCCATTCCCATTACAGGAACTTCAACACTACTACGAGTTGGTCCGCCCCCGTGCCCCGCATCGGTACTCTCATTCTTGTGGGTCCTCCACTTGAATTTCTCCCTTATCATCGGGACGACAGGTTCCCACGTTCCACACAAGAGCCTGAATCAGGTTCGCGCTACCTTTATGCCGGATGCCGCCCAAGCAGTAAACAGGTAACCCTTGGACTTATCCTGGAGTTTGGTAAGCCCCCAGTTCTGACATCATCCAATTCATTTCGACACCTCAGAAGTAGTTCGCTTGCGCTCGCCTCCCTGAA
>JAPLJX010000277.1 GCA_026388375.1 Deltaproteobacteria bacterium | reverse complement strand
TGAAATACTGGCCATACTGGACTCCTCCTTATGTTTTTTCCTCCACCCCCATCCGCTTGACCGGGAACCTTCGGAAAGGCAACGTCCGTCAATCCGGGGATGTGCGAATTTGTGCAGGCTGATAACACAAAGATTTTAATTAATCAAGCAAAAATCCCTTCCGAGAAAGAGGGGACGGCTTCGTAAAAGGTCCGCAGGCAAGGCGCGCGAGTCCTGAGGAGTGAGGCGTACCGTATCGTACGCCGCAACGACGAAGGATGAAGCGCAACGCAGCATCCGGACTTTTTACGAAGCCGTCAAGTATGATAATGGGCGTTGATCCTCACGTAATCGAATGTCAGATCGGACGAGCAGATGGTCCATGCCCTGCACCCCATGCCCAATTCGAGTCGGACCCTGATTTCCGGCTGCTTCATGATCGCGGCAAGTTCTCTCTCCCTGCCGCCGATTCCCCTGCCCTCCGCAAAGAGGGGCAGATCCTCCAGGAAAAGGCGGACCTGATCGACGGGGAGATCGATTCCGACAGACCCGGCCGCGGAGATGATTCTGCCCCAGTTCGGATCTCCGCCGAAAAAGGCCGTCTTGACCAGATTGGAATTGGCGACCGCATAGGCGACCCGCTGCGCATCCCGGAGCGCCCGCGCTCCCGTAACCGTTATCTCGATCACCTTGGTCGCCCCTTCGCCGTCGCGGACCAGCCCTCGTGCGAGTTCGGAGAGCAGATCCGAGAGGATCTCTCCGAAAGCCCCCAGAGATCGGGAAGCACGCCTGATCGGATGATTCCCGGCAACGCCGTTCGCGAGGATCACGGCCGTATCGTTCGTGCTCATGCAGCCGTCCACGCTGATCGCATTAAAACTGCCGGCGACCGACTGTCGAAACATCGGGTCGAGGGCATCCCGGGCGATCGCGGCGTCGGTCATCACGAAGGCAAGCATCGTCGCCATATTCGGCTGGATCATCCCCGCCCCCTTGGCGATGCCGCACAGGGTAACCTCCTTCTTCCCGATGACCCCTTTCCGGGAGGCGATTTTGGGAAACCGATCCGTCGTCATGATCGCCGCCTCCGCATCCGGAATCCCGCCATCGTGGAGACCGGCCGCCAGCCTCTTCACCCCGCCGGTAATCTTTTGCAGCGGCAGGCGATGGCCAATCACGCCGGTAGACGCCACCAGGACCGTTTCATCGGCAATCCCGAGCTCCATGGAGGCGGCACGCGAAACGGTCAACGCGTCCGCAAGACCCTCCGCCCCGGTCGCTGCGTTGGCAACACCGCTGTTGGCGATCACCGCCTGCGCTACCCCGGAGCGGATCCGCTCCATGTCAAGAAGGACCGGCGCCGCCTTGAAACAGTTCGTCGTAAACACCCCCGCCGCCGTCGCCGGTCGTGTCGAAAAAATGAGGGCAAGATCCCTGCCGCCGTCCGGCTTGATCCCTGTGTGGATACCATTTGCGAGAAATCCGGGGACCCGATGTTCATCCGATGGTTTCATGCTCCTCCGCTCAAAGAAAACCGTGTCATCGGCCGCAGCACTTCTTGTATTTCTTCCCGCTGCCGCAGGGACAAGGGTCGTTCCGGCCGACCTTGGCCGCTTCCCTTTTGACCGTCGCCCCCGCCGGGGTGTCTTCCCCCCGCGACATGATGTAATTCTGCCGCTGCTTCTCCTCAATCCGCTCCACTTCCTCCTCGCGGCGGATCTGAACCAGACAGAGTTTTTCGACGCTATCCTCCTTGATGCGGAGGATCATGTCCATGAACATGTCGTAGCCCTCTTTCTGATACTCGCGGACCGGATCCTTCTGACCGTATCCCCGCAGACCGATCCCCTCCTTGAGATGGTCCATCGCAAGGAGATTTTCCTTCCATTGCGCATCAATGGACTGGAGCATAATCACCTTCATCAGGTAATCCATCAGCGGTTTCCCGTACTCGGTCTCCTTGTTCCGGAGAAGCGTCTTGACCTCCGCGACGATCCGCTCCCGGATCACATCCGGACCGAAGTCACGGCCCGTCCCGGCGAGATTCAGCTTCAGCGTGAAATGATGAAAGATTCTCTCGTCCAGACCCTGCAGATCCCATTCCTCCGGGTGGCGTTTCTCATCGACATACTCCGGAACCATCCCCTCAACCATCTCTTCCAGCATCTCTTCCACATCTTCCCAGAGCGCCTCTCCCTTGAGGACCTTCTTGCGCTGCTCGTAGATCACCTGCCGCTGGCGGTTCATGACGTCGTCATATTCCAGCAGGTGCTTGCGGATATCGAAATTCTGCCCTTCCACACGCTTCTGGGCGTTTTCGATCGCCTTTGAGATCAGCCGGTGTTCAATCGGCTGCCCCTCTTCCATGCCGATTCTGTCCATGATGCTGGAGATCCTCTCCGCACCGAAGATCCGCAGGAGGTCGTCTTCCAGAGAAAGGTAAAAGCGGGACGATCCCATATCGCCCTGACGTCCGGCCTGGGCGACGATCTCCGCTTCCCTTTCATGATTTTTTGCATTTAAAACGTGGTGTTTGACGCCCGTCCGGGTCAGGTATTTGCTCAGGAGCTCCGATTTTTCAATGGAGATGGTTCCGACGAGGACCGGCCTTTTCGCCTCATGCAACTGTTTGATCTCCTCGATGACCGCCGCAAATTTCTCCTTTTCGGTCTTGTAGATCACATCGGTATGATCCTCACGAATCATCGGCATGTTTGTCGGAAGGACAAGGACCTCCAGCTTGTATATCTTGCCGAATTCTTCCGCCTCGGTATCGGCCGTACCGGTCATCCCCGCCAGTTTTGCATACATACGGAAATAATTCTGAAAGGTGATCGATGCCAGCGTCTGATTCTCCTGCTCGACCTTCACGTGTTCCTTCGCCTCGAGCGCCTGATGGAGACCATCGCTGTAACGCCTTCCCGGCATGACCCGGCCGGTAAATTCATCCACGATGATGACCTTGCCCTCCTTTACGAGGTAGTCGACATCCCGTTTGAAGAGGGTGTGGGCGCGGAGGGCCTGGTTGACATGATGGAGGAGATCAATGTTCTGGGGTTCATAGAGATTCTGCACCTTGAGATAACTCTCGACCCGGGCCACACCCTCCTCGGTCAGAGCGACGGTGCGGCTCTTCTCCTCGACTGTATAATCCGTTTCCTTGCGCAGGTTCGGGATAACCTGGTTGACCCGGTTGTACTTGTCGGTCGACTCATCGGAAGGCCCGGAGATGATCAGCGGCGTCCGCGCCTCATCGATGAGGATGCTGTCCACCTCGTCCACGATGGCGTAATGGAAGTCGCGCTGCACATACTCATCGAGGTTGAACTTCATGTTGTCGCGGAGATAGTCGAATCCGAACTCGTTGTTTGTACCGTAGGTGATGTCGGCATGATAGGCGGCGCGCCGCTCGTCGTCATCCATCCCGTGAACGATGACGCCGACACCCATGCCGAGAAAATCGTAGATCGGCCCCATCCACGCGGCATCCCTCTGGGCCAGATAGTCATTGACCGTCACAAGATGGACGCCCTTCCCCATTAGCGCGTTCAGGTAGAGGGGCATCGTTGCGGCCAGGGTCTTCCCCTCGCCTGTTTTCATCTCGGCGATCTTCCCCTCGTGCAGAACCAGTCCCCCGAGGATTTGAACGTCAAAGGGTCTCATCCGAAGCGCCCTTTTCGACGCTTCGCGGACGACGGCAAAGGCCTCGACGAGGATGTCGTCCACCTCGGTTCCGTTTTGCAGCTTGTCACGGAAATAAGGGGTTTTTGCCTTGAGTTCGTCATCGGTCGCCGCCGCCATGGCCGGCTCAAGTTGATTAATCTCATGAAGAATCAGGGAGAGGCGTTTCATCTCCCTTTCGTTCTTGCTTCCAAAAATCTTCCTGAGAATTAAACTGATCATAACATTCCTTAAAAAAAAACCGGCGCCATGACCGGTGGATTGGGTTCTCTACTGGGCGGACATTTCGTATCTTTTAAGCCTTAATTCAAATACTTCCTCGGATTGACCGGAACGCCGTTCAACATGACGGCATAGTGAAGGTGCGATCCGGTGCTGCGGCCCGTATTTCCCACATACCCGATCCGATCCCCCTTGTGGACCGTTGCCCCGGCCTGAACGACCGCCTTGGAGAGGTGGCCATAGAACGTTGAAATGCCGTGGCCATGATCGATCCGGATCATCTGCCCCACGTCATGCTGAAAGGCCGCTTCCGCAACGATGCCATCGGCCGGCGCCTGGATCGGCTTTCCAATTCGCGTCGCAATATCAATCGCCTTGTGAAATTCCCTATCGCCGCCGAATGGGGATGACCGTTGACCGAATTCGGATGTTACCCAGCCTGCGACGGGCCAGAGGGAAGGGGTTGAGGCCAGAAGCGATTTCTTCTCCTTCAGATAAGCCAAGAGGTCCGCAAAACTCTGTTCCCGGGAGAGCGCATCATCCATCAGGCCCTCTACTTGACGGCCGATACCGGCGATCATCGCCTTGTCATCGGCGGCCATTCGGGAGCGCACGCGATTCTCCTCGCTCGCAGGGCCGCCGATCCCAAGGAGTTGTTCCTTATCCTTGCCCGTGACCAGATTGGCCATGATCCGGATCTTCTTGTCAAACTGCCTCAACTCGTCCATTTTTACAGCAAACTGGTCCACCTTCGTCACGAGCCCCTCGATCTGTTTTCTCTGTTCCGCCGTCTGCTGTTTCAGGCGTTTCAGTTCGGCCTGTTCCCTACGAATGTGGATATAATCATAGGAAAAATACATCACGAACAGGATGAGGCCCATCACGAATATGGATACACCTTTGACCAATGTGCTGGAGAGGCTTAATTTCTTTGCGGAGCTGTCTTTCTTCGGAAGAATCAGGAGCGTATAGAAATTCTTCGGCATCGAAACTCCTCTTTTTCGGCTCCTCATGAGCGGTGGCAACACGAAATGGTGGTCGGAAAATATCATAATCGCCTCTAAAGTCAAGCATTGATTTCGTACCAGATTTGTCTTGACTTTGAAGCGACGGTTAAGCTAAAGACCTCAAGCACATCGAAGATTCTCAGTTCAGGTTCCGTGTCATCAGAAAGGAGAGTTCATGGCAAAATATGAATCAAATTCGATAAGAAATCTGGCCGTTGTCGGCCACGGTGGGACAGGCAAAACCACCCTGTGCGAATCCATGCTCTACGCCGCCGGCAAGACCGACAGACCCGGGCGCGTGGATGAAGGGACCTCCTCCATGGACTATGAACCGGAGGAACAGAAGAGACACATCTCCATCAGCGCCGCAACGAACCATATCGATTGGGATAAGCACCGGATCAACATGATCGATACGCCGGGTGATTCCAATTTTGCATTTGACACAAAAAGTTGTCTCCGGATCGTAGACGGGGCGGTCGTCCTCATCGATGCCGTCGGAGGCGTCGAATTTCAGACGGAAAAAGCATGGGAATACCTGGAGGAGTTTCGTCTTCCCCGACTTCTCTTCATCAGCCGCATGGATCGGGAGCGGGCGGATTTTGAAAAGGCCGTCGAAAGCATCCGGAACCGCCTGGGAAAGAAGGTTACACTCTGCTCGCTTCCCATCGGTGCAGAGAACGCATTCGCCGGGGTGGTCGATCTGACCTCCATGAAGGCCTTCCTGTACGACGATCAGAAAAGGGCAGCAAAAGTTACCGACATCCCAGCGGATATGTCTAAAACCGTTCAGAAATACAGGGACATCCTGATCGAAGATATCGCCGAGACCGACGATGACCTGATGAACAAATACCTTGAGAGCGGCGAATTGAGCCCCGAGGATCTGCTGGCCGGTCTCCGGAAGGGGGTCGTCGCCGGCGCCCTGATCCCCGTCGTCTGCGGATCGGCCATCAAGAACATCGGCATCCACCCGTTCCTCGACACCATCACCCGTTACTTCCCCTCGCCTGTCGACCGCGGCAGCGTCTCCGGGAAGAGACCGGGAACCGGGGAAGAGGAAATCCGGCTGCCGGAGGAATCGGCGCCGTTTTCAGCGCTGGTCTTCAAGACTATCGCCGATCCCTACGCCGGCCGCCTCACCCTCTTCCGCGTCTATTCGGGTACGCTTAAATCCGACTCCGGCCTCTTCAACGCTTCGCGCAAAACAACGGAGCGGATCGGCAGCCTCTTCTTTCTTGAAGGGAAAACCCAGAAACCGGTCGAAGAACTGATCCCCGGCGACATCGCGGCCATCGCCAAATTGAAGGAGACCGCAACCGGGGACACCCTGTGCGCCGAAAAATCGCCCATCCTCTACCCCACGGTCGAACCTCCCCCGGCAATCATCTCTTTTGCCGTGGAGGCGAAATCGCGGGGCGATGAGGACAAGCTCGTCTCCTCGATCCACCGCCTGATCGACGAAGATCCCACCCTCACGTTCCATCGCGATGACCAGACCCGGGAGATGATCCTCTCCGGTCTGGGCCAGGTCCACATCGAAGTGGTCATCGAAAAAATGAAGCGGAAATTCGGCGTAGAGGTGAATCTGAAGACCCCGAAGGTTCCTTACAAGGAAACGATCAAGGGAAAGACCACCGTCCAGGGACGCTACAAGAAGCAGTCCGGCGGCCGCGGTCAGTTCGGCGACACATGGCTGGATATCGAGCCGCTCCCCCGCGGCAGCGGGTTCGAGTTTGTCGACCGGATCGTTGGGGGGGTGATCCCCCATCAGTACCGTCCGGCTGTTGAAAAGGGAATCGTGGAGGCGATGGCGGAGGGCGTCGTTGCCGGCTATCCGGTCGTTGATCTTCGCGTTTCCTTGACGGACGGTTCATATCATACGGTCGATTCCTCGGAAATGGCCTTCAAGATTGCAGGTTCGCTCGGCTTCAAGAAGGGGATTCTCGAATGCCAACCGACCCTTCTCGAGCCCATCGTCAACATTTCGATTGAGATCCCGGACGAGTACATGGGCGATGTCATCGGAGATCTGAACAGCCGCCGGGGCAAGGTTCTTGGAATGGATTCATTTGGCCACCATCAGATCATCAAGGGACAGGTCCCCCGTTCTGAAATCCTTAAATACGCCCCTGATCTGCGTTCGATGACGAGCGGCCGCGGAACCTTCACCTGTGAGCATTCCCATTATGAGGAGGTCCCATCCCACATCGCGGAGAAGATCATCGCTGAATCGAAGAAAGAAGCGGAAGGTTGAAATGGGCTTTAAGGCCGTCGTCATCACGATCAGCGACCGGGGATCGCGAGGCGAGCGCAAGGACACAAGCGGACCGGAGATCGTCGGACTGCTCCAGCAAACGGGAATGGAGATTGTCGGCCTGCAAATCATCCCCGATGAAAAGGAGTTGATCCGTCGCTCCCTGATCGAATGGAGCGATGGTGAGAAAACCGACCTGATCCTGACGACTGGCGGCACCGGCGTCAGTCCGCGGGATGTAACGCCGGATGCGACGCGGGAGGTGATCGATCGGGAGATCCCGGGAATGGCGGAAGAGATGAGACGCCGGAGCGCGGCCATCACCCCCCACGCGATGATTTCACGCGCCGTGGCCGGTATTCGTGGCCGGACCCTGATCATTAACCTTCCCGGCAGTCCAAAAGGTGCGATGGAAAATCTCGGTTTTCTCCTGCCCGCTCTTGCGCACGCCATTGAAAAGATCAAGGGCGACAATCGAGACTGCGCTTCGTGAGGGCGTCTTCGACATGCCGGCGGTGCGTTCCGGGCCAGAAGAGCGCAGGCAGCGGGTCATCCGTCTTGCCGGATCCGGCTCCAGCGTCAGCGCCTCCAGAACCTCTTTGATCTGCCCGGCGACATGGTCGGCTTTCACCACGACGAGACGCCCCGGAGGTGACAGATGGGCGAGATTGCGCTTGCGTGTAAGGGCGATCCTCCCCTCCTCCCCGGCCTTCATGAGAAATTTCCGATCCGCATTCCCCCGGTCATAAAGGGTGTCATACCCGAGAATCCTCAGCCACTTTGCCAGTTTACCCAGATTGCAATCCGCGGTGAATCTTGCCCCCATGGCGCCCCTCACTCCCCGGGCAAAAAGTGATTCATTGAAAAGCGGCCGTCATGGTAAGAGAGGTAGGAGTCGTTGGCCATCCAGTCGCCCAGCGTCGCAAAGGTCTTTGGTTTTCCGTCGTAAAGCGCCTCGCGGAGAATCGGCTTATGACAATGGCCGAGGATCACGGCATCGTATCCTTCCTGAAATTTCCCAAGGGCAAACCGGTGCATGATTTCCGCCAGACGGTCCTCGGACATCCCGGAAATTCTCTTGCTCATCTCCGAACTGAGACGGGCCAGCCGCCAGATCAGTTTCAGCGGAAGCAGCCGCAGAAGTGCACGGGTAAAGCGGCTTCGCAGGAGTCTTCGGAGCGCCAGATATTTCCGGTTGCCCCGGTCCACCGTATCCCCGTGGGAAACGAGAATCCGGAGGCCGTCGATTTCAAACTCCGCCCATTCCGGATAGACCTCGATCCCAAGCCTTCCCGTAAAATAATCGCCCAGAAAAAAATCGTGGTTCCCCTCGCAGAGACAGATTCGGACGCCCTGCTGTTTCAAGACCGCTATTCTGTCGATCACCGGCTGGAAACCGGGATAGACGGCATCCCCTCTCCCGAACCAGAAATCGAAGAAATCGCCGGCAATGACCAAAAGGTCCACAACAAGTGCATCGGCAGATATCGACCTGTCGCCATCATCCCCTCTTCCCTGGAGCTGGTCCAGAAAATGGATCAGCTTTGGATGGGCGGCGTCGTCGAGGCCTTTCAAATGAGCGTCGGAGAGGAAGATCGCCCTCATGCCCACGCCCCCCGCGGGAAGACCCTCCGCAAACGGAGGTGTGCTGTCGAAAAAACGGTCCTGTCCATGACCGGGCGTCTATCAGATTTGCCGCTTTCGTTCAAGATAAGAAATTGGGTACGCACGAAATCCTTCCATTCACCAGACCGATCCGCTTTTTGAACGTCGGCCGTTGGGCGGCGGCGGAAAATCCGTTGACAAGGCTCTCTGCAATCCGATAGAAGAGCGACGGTGCGCGGAAAAATCGAAGGAAGGGGATTTTATTGACAGGGACGTTTGTTAATGCGGGGGCGATCCTTGCCGGAGCCTTGGTCGGCCTGACTGCCGGGAAACACCTTCCTGAACGACTCAAGACCACCGTCATGCAGGGACTCGGCCTTTCGGTAATCCTGATCGGACTGCAAATGGCCCTCTCCGGGAAGGAGCCTCTGGCGGCTATCGGCTGTCTCTTGTCGGGCGCCGTAACCGGCGAGCTCCTCCGCATCGAGCAGGGGGTAGAACACGTCGGCGAGTGGCTCAAAGCGCGAACCGGTTCGAATTCCTTAACCTTCGTCCAGGGGTTCGTCTCCGCCTCGATCCTCTATCTGACCGGTGCGATGATGATCGTCGGCTGCATCCAGGACGGCACCGTGGGTGATACGCGCACCCTCTACATCAAATCCCTCCTCGATGGCGTGGCCTCCGTCGCGCTGGCCTCGACCCTGGGGGTGGGGGTGGCCTTCTCGGCCCTCTCCGTGCTGCTGGTCCAGGGCGCCGTCACGCTGCTGGCTTCGCACCTCGACTTCCTTCGCGAACCGGCGGTCCTCAGTGCCGTGACCGCGACCGGCGGTCTCGTCATCCTCGGCATCGGCATCAACCTTCTGAACATGGCCCGGATACGCATCGGCAATTTTCTCCCGGCCCTCTTCTACGCCATTGCATGGGCCGCCTTCTTTGCCGGATAGGCGACGACGATTCCCCTTTCGGACTAAAAGTTTGCAGGAGCACACTGCGAGGATCGCCATTGGGGACCCTTTTCATAGCTCAAAATAT
>JAPLJX010000256.1 GCA_026388375.1 Deltaproteobacteria bacterium | reverse complement strand
TTTCGCAGAAGTTCAGAATCGTTCAGGATCCGGAGGAGGGTTTCCGTCTCTGGGGTGCGGAGAATGGAGAGCCAGACAAAGGGGATGCCGAACGTCTCCCCGCTCCCCGAAAGCAGCCTCTCGAAGAGTTCCCCGATTCCCCGGCAGACGACGAGATCCGCCTCGATCTTCCCGAATTTCCGGGCGAGCTCTTCGTTCATTTTCAGGATGTCCGGACCATTCATGAAAGCTTCCTGTCCGCCGGCGAAATCGGTCCGGAGGATCGTATGATCGATGCGGCGGCACAGGCCCCCCGAACCTCCGGCAGTTTCCGGGAGGCGACAACCGCCGCGCCGTTGTGCGGTTTCACCCCCCGGAAGATTCCCATCGCCCGGCGTCCTCGCCATCGTGTTGCTATCTCAGATAGGCCGGCAGTTCCTGCACGTCCTTTCCGCTGAAACTGCATGGGGCTCCACAGCCTTTGCAGGCGTCCTTGACGGCGGGCAGCGGCGGCTCGCCCTTGATCCCCTCGATGAAGTCGAGGCAGCGGTTCACATCGTCCTCATCCCCCTCGACGATCAGCGTGACGGAACCTTCCGCTCCCCCCCAGCCGCCGGAGGCGTAATGAATGGCCTTCAGGCCGAAGAGGGTTTCGATGGCCTCGATCTCGGTTACAATCCAGCCGTCTGCGATGCAGGCCATCCCCGTGCGGCAGCCGATGGTCCGTTTCAGCATCAACTTCCCGCCGTACCGGGCCGCCTCTTCCACGGAAGGGATCAGCTTTTCGAGACCGACCACATAGAGGGACGCGACTCCCTGCGCTTTCAGGGCTGTGTAGAACTGGCCCATCGTCCCGCCGCCCGGGCCCGCCATGACGACGCCGACATTCCCAAACGGATCGACCGCATTGGCTCCTTTGATCATGAGATCGCCGGGCGTCAGCTTGTCCATGACGGCGCCCGGTTCCACATTCAGAATCTCGCCTTTGTGGAAGGTGATCGGTTTTGTCCTCTGCCCCGGCCCCAGGACGCAAAACACCCCCTTGATGATCTGACCGGCCACATACTTTTCCTTTTCCATCCGGTTGTTCATCAGCTCTTCCAGAATGAAGGCGTTGGTTGAACCCCGCCCGACGACCAGATACCCGTTGTTCTTCGCCTGCTGCACCTCGGGCATCGCCGCGACGGCTTTGCCGAGCAGCCTCTTGGATTCCGAAGATGTCAATGTAAACAAAGCCTGCATGATTTTTGGACCTCCTTTTTAATGGTTGATCGATTTTTATACGCCTTCGCGGAGAGTGTCAATATCTTTCGTGCCGAATGTTCTTGGGTCTCCTGCGGGAGGAGAAGGCCGTCCCGATACCCCAGCGAGGGCGGTTCGTCAAATAGAGGGCGCCGAATCTTGCACTGCCGTCAAACCTGTTGCGTATCGTTGGCGGAAGTCGCCGTGATCATATTCCTTGTCAGAATAATCATCCGTAAAATCATTGACAAATCGTATATAAAGTGATTCAGTAAACCAGCTTTTCGGCTGGCTTGTCTCATCGTAAAACAGCAATCAGGTTCCTTCCACAAGCTTCAACAGGATCATGGGGCAGGGGAATGACCGCGTCGGGAGCGCCACAAAACACCGATTCCATCCATCGGATCGCAGCCGCGCCTGGGAAAACGGACCGCATTCTTCCTGCCGATGCCCCGGTTTGTCCAAAACCGAAACTCCCCGATCAACTGCGGGACGCCCTGCACTCGCGACATTACAGCCACCGGCCCGAGAAGACTCTGCTTCGCTCCACCGGTTACTCGAGCCGTTCGGCACGCCAACCAGAGGAGTCAGTATGCAAATATCAGACATCCCTTTCGGTACCACCGACTGGTCACAGGTTCAGAGAACCGAGCACCAAGGCGAAACCGGGTTGGCCTACTGGCGCACTCAGCACTTTGGGAACATCCGCGTTCGCATGGTTGAGTACACGCCTGGTTATCTCGCAGATCATTGGTGCAGCAAGGGGCACATCATCCTGTGCATCGACGGCGAGCTGCACACAGAACTTAAAGACGGTCGCAAGTTCACGCTGAAGCCGGGAATGAGCTACCAAGTCGCAGATAACGCAGAACCTCACCGCTCTTACACAGCAGTCGGGGCAAAGCTGTTTATCGTCGATTGAGAAGCGCGCCTTACGTCGTTCCCTCCGCCCTTCGGGCTCCGGCGGCTCCTGAGTTCAAACATGATGTGAAAAAAGTTGATTAGCTCATGATATTGGCCTATATTTAAACCATTGAATATAGCAAAATAAGGAGCCACCATTGATTATAACGCAGAACGGAAAACCCGCCGGAGTTCTTCTCTCTCCTGGTGACTACGATGAACTGGTTTATAAAAAAGTTTTTCTTGATTCTGTCAGCAGAGGGATATCGGATGCTGAAAGCGGAAATGTTTACAGAACGAAGGAACTCAAGGCTGCATTGAGTGAGAGAAGACGCATATGACGAAAATGAAGGGTGTTTCCCGATGGGGCGGATGGCCGGTACTGAAGGACGTCGGCTGGAACCTGTTCCTGTTGTGCGCGGGAAGCGTAGTGACCGCCGTGGGGGTCAACGGGCTCCTGATCCCCCACCGCTTCGTCAGCGGCGGGGTGACGGGGCTTGCGCTCCTGCTCCATTATCTTGTGCCGGCCTTCTCCGTCGCCCTGATCTACGCCGTCGCGAATGTGCCGCTTTTCCTGGCCGGCTGGTTCTTCATCAGCCGGCGGTTCTTCTTCTACAGCATCGCCGGGACGATCATCTTTTCCAGCGCCATTGCCTGGGTGGATCTCGGCGTCATTCCGGTCCAGGATCAGCTTCTGGCTGCCATCCTGGCCGGCCTCATCCTGGGAACGGGTTCGGGGATCATCCTGAAGTCCATGGGGTCGGCGGGCGGAACGGACATCCTGTCGGTGATCCTTCTCCAGCGTTTCTCCATCCGTCTGGGGACGACCCGGCTCGCCTTCAACATCCTGGTCCTGACGGCAGCAGCCTTGCTCTTCTCTTTGGAGGAGGCACTCTACACCCTCATCTACCTCTACGTCTCCGCGCAGATCGTGGATCTTGTGGTCACGGGCTTAAGCCAGCGGAAGGCGGTCTTCATCATATCGCCACAGTGGGAAAGGATCTCTCCCCGGATTCTCACCGAAATCCACCGCGGCGTGACCATCCTCCGCGGTCAGGGGGCCTTTTCGCAGCGGGAGCAGCAGATCCTCTACACGGTGGTGACTTTCCGGGAGGTGGCAACCCTCAAGCAGATCGTCCGCAACGAGGATCCGGCGGCATTCGTCGTCATATCCGACACCACGGAGGTGATGGGGCATCGCATCGGGAACCAGCCCCACTGGTGACGGCTGCTCCGGGGGCGCTATTCCTTCAGCGCCTCCCGAATCTGTTTCGCCGTCTCCGGTCCCTCGATGGCCTTTTCCATGGCATCGGAAAGAACGCCGTTGATCTGGCTCTCCAATTTCTCCTCCGAGAAGATGACGTGGTCCAGCGTAGAGCTGCTCTCCGAGGTGACCCGGTAGAAGATCCTCTTCTTCTGGACGTCGGCGAAGACCAGCGTCACCTTCGCCTTGGCGCTGTAATGCTTTCTCGGGATCGTATCGAGACAGGTCACGTCGAGCTCCTCGATGGCGCCGCCGACGAGGATCCTTCCCCAATCCGGCCGGATCGTGCTTTCCTGAAGATCCCAGGCCGCTTTCTCCGGGGAAACGCCGTATCCCGACTGGATCAGAAGTTCGCGGAGGGTCGCGGCCACGGCATCCTGGGCTTTGACGTATCTCGGCAGGATCGGGATGGAAGAGCCGTCGGAATGGATGACCCGGCCGATCAGGAGCGTATCGTCCATCTTTCGGCGGTCGATGAATGCAGCCACGGTAAGGCTGAATTTCCGGCCGTCGGTCACGGCCCGAGGGATCTCCTTCGTCGGTTGATACCGCATGTTCACGTTGTAGATATTGGGCGCGCAGCCGATCATCGAGGCCAACAGAAAGAGGCAGATGATCATGCCGGCCGATCGCAGGGCGGGGAACATCCCCGTTTGCCTGTATGCGGCCACGGTCGCCGCAACGATATCATGGATCATGACAACTACCTCCTCAAACCAGTGAAAATTCAATAGCGGCAGCCCTTTCTCACCCCCGCAAAGGCGACCGTTCCGGCCTGCGGAAGAGGGGCTATTTCGCCTTTCCACCCTTCTTTTCAAGGGTCAGCAGGATCTCCCCCGTCTTCTTGAGTTCTTCCCCGAAGGCGCCACAGTTTCCCTGACGGAGAAATTCCTGCGCCTTCCGGAAATGTCCGAGGGCTTCGATGGCCGTCTGGCGGTCGCTGAGCTCAATGCCGGTCGCCGCCTGCTTTACGCCGCCCTGCGGTTCTCGGTCCTTCATCGGTCCCCCGCCGAAGATCTTCTGAAGGGCGAGGTCGAGTGTTTCCTCCATGGCGATGTTGTTCCCGTAGGCCACGATCACCCTTTTCAGCTCGGGGAGTTGGCCGTTCTCGGCGGCGAGGTAAAGGGATTCGACGTAGAGGATCGACTTCTCGATCGGGATCGCCAGCAGACTTCCCCGGATCACGTTCGAGCCCCGCTGGTGCCAGAGCGAGAGCTGCTGGGAGATCACCGTATCCTGGTCGATCCGCGCCTCGATCTGACGTGGTCCGTAGACCAGTTTCTGTTTGGGGAATTTATAAACGATCACCTTCCCGTAGTTCGGAGCGTCGCAGCGGGCGGCCATCCAGGCGGACATGTTGTCCTTCATGCTGGGGGTGAAGGGGGCCAGCAGGATGAACTCCTCCTTCTCGGTCCCGGGGAGCTTCATGATCGTGTAGTAGGGGTCCATGGCCTGTTGGCCCCCGGCGACCTGTTTGCCGGGGATGGACCAGAGATCTTCCTTGTTGTAGAAGACCTGCGGGTCCTGCATGTGATAAGCCCGGTACATCCGCGCCTGGATCGCCATGAACCCCGGCGGATAGCGGACATGGCTCCGGAGCGCCTCCGGCATCTCGCCCATCGGCTTGAAGACGCCGGGGAAGGTCCGGCTGTAGGTCTGCATGATCGGGTCGGTCGGGTCGCTGACGTAAAGCTGGACCGTTCCGTCATAGGCGTCTACGACCGCCTTCAAGGTGTTGCGGATATAGTTGCCCATCTGCGGGGTCGGCTCCGAATAAGGGAAACGGTCCGTGACCGTGTATCCGTC
>JAPLJX010000375.1:2818-5106 GCA_026388375.1 Deltaproteobacteria bacterium | reverse complement strand
CGTCGCAGCGATCCGCCGCGGCTGCGTGCAGCCGATCAGACCGGCCATCCCCCGACCCGCCTCCAGGCACATCTTCGGGATCTGCGTGGTCTTCCCGGAGCCGGTCTCACCGGTGATGACGACCACGGGGTGTTTCCGGATGGCGGCCACAATCTCATCCTTTTTTTCCAGGATCGGAAGGGCGGGGGGATAGACGATCCGCGGGAGACAGGCGCGCCGTTCATCCATTCGTTTTTTCAGACTGTCGGACCGGGACAAATTCTCACCCCGTTTCTTCGTCGGGCGGCAATAGGGTCGCCCGCAATAGGGATGAATAACCGAGCGACGTCATTTGCTTGAAAAATAAGCATTCCAGCTCTTTTCGATTCCGCCGGATTTCGGCTGGCGGGAAAGTTGCGCAATACCTGTAACGAAGGTCTTGCGTTCGCGGGATCATACCTGTACCGGTTCCGGATGTCACTAAAAAGTCTCATTATCCTTGACATGAATTATGGATGGTGGTAATGAATCCGCGAATTGTGATGATTCATGTCGGGGCGTGGCGCAGTCTGGTAGCGTATCTGAATGGGGTTCAGAGGGCCGGTGGTTCAAATCCACTCGCCCCGACCAATTTATAATGAAACCGCCGAACAGGCGGTTTTTTAATGTATTGACGATCTTCCTCCGATCATGGATGTTGACATTCGGAGGTTCAATGAATATAAAGGTAGGGCTTCTATCATGCGAGAGTGGCGGAACTGGTAGACGCACTGGATTTAGGATCCAGCCCGCCTTAGCGGATAGGGGTTCAAATCCCCTCTCTCGCACCAATCCGTCTGTTATCTGAATATAATATCTTGGACAAAGGAGCGTATTGCCGTGAGTGACATCAGTGCCGCTGTTAAAATTGAAGATATCAGTGCCGTTAAGAAGAAACTATCCTTTGATGTCCCGTGGGCGGATGTGAAAAGTGAGTTGGACACGGTTTACCGCAAGGTGGGGAAAACGGCCAAGATCAAAGGGTTCAGGCCGGGCAAGATTCCACGGGAAATCCTGGAGAGACACTACCGGGAAGATGCCGAGGGAGAGACGATCTCCAACCTGGTGAATCGGTACTACTGGGAGACTTTACAAGAGAAAGATATTCCGGCGGTGACCCAGCCGGAGATCGAACAGAAAGGGATTGAGGCGGAAAAGGATTTCACCTTTTCGGCGACGGTTGAGGTGGAACCCGCCGTCGAACCGAAGGACTATCTCGGTCTGGAATTGGAGAAAGTAGAACCGGTTGTGACCGATGAGGATTTTGAAGCAAGAATGCTGGAAATCCGCCAGATGTTCGCCACCATGGAAGAGGTGGAGAAAGACCGCGGGATCCGGATGGGCGATTTTGTCACCCTCGATTTCGCGGGCGCGCTTGCCGGGGAGCAGCTCAAGGAGTTGAAGTCCGAAAACTACCTGCTGGAAATCGGTTCGAAAACCTTTGTGCCCGGTTTCGAGGAGCAGCTCGTTGATTTGAAACAAGGTGAGGCGAAAACCGTTGCCGTCAAATTTCCCGACAATTACAATGCCGCCCATCTGGCGGGGAAAGATGTGGAATTCACGGTCAATATCAAGGGCATTCGGGTGAAGAAACTGCCGGAAGTCGATGAACAGTTTATCAAGAATTTTGAACGTTACGAATCCCTCGAAGCCCTCAAGGCCGATGTTTTGCAAAGCCTGGAAGAGGAGAAGAAGCGAAAAATTGCGCTCGAGTTTGAAAAGCAGATCAGCGATAAACTATTGGAGAAAAATGTTTTTGAGGTCCCTGACTCCTTTGTCGAGCGGCAGATCTATTATATGATGTCCGACATGCAGCGAAGAATGGTCTCCGGCGGCATGGATCCGAAAAAGGCGGCCGAATTCAGCATGAAACTCCATGATCATTTCCGGGAGGAGGCGGCCAAGATCGTAAAAACCGTTCTTCTGCTCAAGTGCATTGCGGGTAAGGAAGCGCTGAGCGCGGGAGAGGACGAGGTGGAAAAGCAGATCCGGGAGATCGCCGCACAGCGGGCCCAGGATTATGAGACCCTTCGGAAATCGCTTGAAAAGGACGATCTGATCGACAACATCCGGAGCGAGATCCTGAACCGGAAGACCTATGCGTTCCTGGAGGCGAAGGCGCAGGTGACAACCGTCAGAACGGAAAAGAAGGGAATTCCGGAGGAGGAAAAATGAACCTGATACCCATGGTGGTTGAACAGGATGGTCGCGGCGACAGGGCATTCGATATCTATTCGAGACTCCTTAAGGAGCGCATCATCTTCCTCGGG
>JAPLJX010000375.1:0-2806 GCA_026388375.1 Deltaproteobacteria bacterium | reverse complement strand
CATCGATGATGATGTTGCGAACCTTATCATTGCGCAGATGCTCTACCTGGAATCGGATGATCCCGACAAAGAGATCTTCTTTTATTTGAACACCCCCGGCGGACATGTCAGCTCGGGAATGGCGATTTACGATACGATGCAGTATATCAAGCCCGCGGTCAGTACGTTCTGTATGGGACAGGCGGCGAGCATGGGCGCCCTTCTTCTGGCGGCGGGTCAAAAGGGAAAGCGGTTTGCCCTCCCCCATTCGCGAATCCTGATCCATCAGCCTCTGGGCGGATTCCAGGGGCAGGCGACGGACATCGACATCCAGGCGCGCGAGATCCTGAGGCTGAAGGAAGAGCTGAATCAGATCCTGGCCGGACTGACGGGTCAACCGCTGGAAAAGATCGCGTCCGACACCGAACGGGACTATTACATGACCGGTGCCAAGGCCGTGGAATACGGAATTATTGATGAAATCATCGTCCAACGGGGTTGAGACGGTTTACGAAAGAGGGTTTTTTTATGGCTAAAAAAGGAAGAGATCCGCAGGACGGCCGGGGGTTGCTGTTCTGTTCATTCTGCGGGAAAGACCAAAACGCAGTAAAGAAGCTTGTCGCCGGTCCCACGGCCTACATCTGCGATGAATGCATTGAGCTGTGCCGCTGCATCGTCGAGGAAGAGTCTGAAAAGGGCGGTACGGAGGAGCTCCGCAAAGGAATCCCCGAACCGAAGAACATTGCGAGATTTCTGGACCAGTACGTCATCGGACAGGAACGCTCGAAAAAAGTTCTGTCCGTAGCCGTTTACAACCACTACCGTCGATTGTTTTCCCGTGTCGACATGGGCGGGGTCGATATTCAGAAGAGCAATATTCTGCTGATCGGACCGACCGGGTCCGGCAAGACGCTTCTGGCGAAGACTCTGGCAAGGATGTTGAATGTCCCCTTTACCATTGCCGATGCAACGACGCTGACCGAGGCCGGCTATGTAGGAGAGGATGTGGAGAATATCATTCTCAGCCTCCTGCAGAACGCCGATTATGATGTCGAGAAGGCCTCCAAAGGGATCGTCTATATCGATGAAATCGACAAGATCGCCAAAAAATCGGGAAACCCTTCGATCACCCGGGATGTGTCGGGAGAGGGGGTCCAGCAGGCCCTGCTCAAAATCATTGAAGGGACGACGGCCAATATTCCCCCCAAAGGGGGAAGAAAACATCCGCAGCAGGAATTTATCCAGGTCGACACTTCCAATATCCTGTTTATCTGCGGCGGGGCGTTCAACGACCTCGATGGTATCATTGCCCGTCGGATCGGCTTCAATGCGATGGGTTTCGGGGCGGAGATCCGCAGCAAGAGGGAGAAAAAGACGGACCAGTTGCTCAGTGAAGTGCAACCCGAGGATCTCTTGAAATATGGCTTGATCCCCGAGTTCATCGGCCGTCTGCCCGTGATCGCCACGCTGAACGAACTGACCCAGGAGGATCTGATCCGCATCCTGGGGGAGCCCAAGGATGCCATCGTTCGTCAGTATCAGAAGCTTTTCGAGCTGGAAGGGGTAAAACTGAAATTTACGGAGGGCGCATGCCGGGCCATTGCGAAACTTTCCGTGGAGCGCAAGTCGGGCGCCCGCGGTCTGCGCGCGATTCTGGAAAATACCATGCTCGATATCATGTACGAGCTTCCGTCGACCACGGATGTGAAGGAATGTGTTATCAGCGAGGAAGTCGTGATGAACAAGGAAAAACCGATCCTCCTTTTTGAAAAGCAGTCTGAAACCGCTTAATTTGAAATAGAGCAGGAAGAAGAGATGATGTCCGATAAAATAGAGAACAGGGAAATGAATGCGGGGATGATGGATATTCCCCTTCTGCCCCTTCGGGACGTGGTGGTCTTTCCTCATATGATCGTTCCTCTTTTTGTGGGAAGGGAAAGATCGATCGCCGCACTGGAATCCGCGATGAAGGAGGAAAAAGGGATATTCATGGTAGCGCAGAAAAGCGCCCAGAAGGATGATCCGGGAGAGGAAGAGATCTATCGCATCGGGACGATCGGGATCATCATTCAGTTGCTGCGTCTGCCCGATGGTACGGTCAAGGTGCTGGTCGAAGGGAAGAAACGGGGCATCATCCGCGAATATCTTCCCTGCGAAGACTATTTCCTAATTCGAGCCGAAGAGATGGAGGAGACCGGCGAGACGGAAAAAGTCAGGATCGAGGCCCTGATGAGAAGCATCCGGGAATCGTTTGAAACCTATGCCAAGATGACCAAGAAGGTCCATCTGGAGATGGTCGGGACCATCGCTTCCATCGAGGAGCCCTCAAAGCTGGCCGATGTCGTCATTTCCCAGATTAACGCCAAGCTGGAGGACAAGCAGAGAATTATCGAAATCTTCCATGTCCCGGAACGGATGGAGGCGATCTATGAACTGATGCTTTCGGAGATCGAAATCCTTCAGGTCGAGGAGAAGATCAAGAGACGGGTCAAGAAGCAGATGGAAAAGACCCAGAAGGACTACTACCTCAACGAACAGATGCGGGCAATCCAGAAAGAGATGGGGGAGAAGGACGATTTTCGCAATGAAATCGTGGAACTGGAAAAACGGCTGAAACAGAAGAAGCTTTCGGAAGAGGCGCACAAGAAGGTCAAACAGGAAATCAAAAAGATGCAGATGATGGCCCCGATGTCCGCCGAGGCAACGGTAGTCCGGAATTATATCGACTGGCTGCTCGATATGCCGTGGTCCGAAAAAACGGAAAACAAGCATTCGCTGAAGGAGTCGGAAGCTATTCTGGAAGAGGACCATTATGGTCTCAAACAGG
>JAPLJX010000148.1 GCA_026388375.1 Deltaproteobacteria bacterium | reverse complement strand
TAACTGGCTTACAAAAGAACAACAGGAGCCGCTTGAATATGATTTAGGAAGGGAATCCGGCAAGCGTGAGTGCAGCATCAACAGCGGTGGTATCTGGGAATGTTTTAGAATACTGTTTCATGCATTAAATAAAAATTTGATTAAGCTTCCGGCAAGAATTTTAACTTTCGGAATTGAATTGCCAGTTTATTTGAAAAATTTTTCGCATTTGGAATTCAATACACTTTCTAGTAACGAAGAACTTTTAACAGAAGAAATAAAAGCACAATTCATTCAGAACAATGCAGCCCCAACCTACTTTTTAATAGGAAAAAATTTACGGGAAGAGACACGGAGAAATCTCCGTCTTCTAAGCTTAGAGAACCCACTATTTTTTATTGAAGCCAACGAAGCACCTAATCATCTTTCCCTTGCACGCGAAGCAAAGATGATGAATAGAGTTGTGCGTTACATTTCGCCGGCGGTTCTATCACCTCTTTTTTCTGAACTATCTTTAGTTTTTGTTGCGGGGAATTCCGAATATTTAAAAACTCTCGACGCAATTCATTTTCAGTTGAAAGGAACGCCTGCTTCTGCCGAAGCTGAGCTTCTTACATTTCTTTTAAAAAATAATTTTCATAAAAAGAATGGCAGCGCGGCATTAAAAATTAGTTCCGAACCATCACAGGAAAATGTTTTACCTACAACACAGCTCGGGAGCAACTTCTATACTCATACAAAAATAATATCGAATAAAATTTCTGATCTGATCGAATCCAAAACAAAAGTAATTGATGGCAGAATAAATTCTATTCTGGAAAAGGGAGAATCCTTAACAAATAAATAGAATATAAATTAAAAGATTCTTTCGTTATAAGCGGTTCAGCACGAACTGGATTAAGTCTGCTTGGGTTTCATTGCGGAATTAAAGAAGCGGTTACATGCGACTATAGCTGGACGTACGAACACTGCTTTCCGTCAGTCTCTGTAGTGCCGTTAACCGATGAGCTTGATCTTGATGTTGACGGAATTATCAGCATAGTAACTAAAAAGCTGGATGAAAATCCAAACTGGAATAAAAACGGAGCGGTGGTTTTCAACAATCCGCATAATGCAAGCGGACAGGTTTTTGCCGAAGAGAAACTTGCGCACCTGATTAAATGGCTGCTTGAAAGAGACATCTTTATTATTGATGATCTTTCATATCAGAATGTGGCTCCGGCAAAAAAACTATCCGGCGTTAAAACAATTCAGCAGATTACACTCGATCTTGTAAAGAACGGATATGTTAATGCTGAAAAAAGGAAATTCGTTTTTACCATGCATTCGCTTTCTAAAACAGATTGCTTTGCAGGTGCAAGACTGGCAGTTGCCCACATTCCACATCCTGAAGTAAAAGAAAAATTTGCTGCGCAGATTGAAAAGATAAAACCGAATATAATGGCAACGTTAATTGCTTATTTGTTTTACAGGAACAGATCGGAATACGTTAGTTCTTTTTGGCTTTTACGTAATCAAATTTTCTTTGAGCGGATGAAGGCGCTGAATGACGCGCAGGAAAATCTTCCT
>JAPLJX010000398.1 GCA_026388375.1 Deltaproteobacteria bacterium | reverse complement strand
TGTTGTTCATCATCGTCTCCGTGGCACTGTCGCTTCTCGTGATGCGACTGTGGTACCTGCAGGTGATCAAGGGGGACGAGCTGCGGCAGCGCTCCGAAAACAACAGCGTCCGCCTGCGGAAAATCAAGCCGATGCGCGGCCTGATCATGGACGAAGGCCGGCGCGTTCTCGTGGACAACCAGCCTTCCTACGACATCGTCTTTATCCCCAACCGAACAAAGGATATCCGGAAGGTGATCGAAAAGATCGAGGCGCTCTACACCGAACGTTCGCTTAAGTTTCCAGCTCTTACGTCTCCATCGGACCGCGTAAAGCCTTTCGTACCCGTTCTCCTCGAACGGAACATCAGCATGGAAAAACTTGCCGTGGTGGAAACCCATGCCCTTGAACTTCCCGGCGTGGTGACCGAGGTGACGCCCGTCCGGCAGTACCTCAACGGGGAGATGACCGCACAGATCATCGGCTTCACCGGAGAAGTCAGCCGGGAAGACCTGGAGCGGGACACCGCGGGAAAGCTCTCACCAGGCGATAACATCGGCAAATTCGGCATCGAAAAATTCCTCGATGACCACCTTCGGGGGACAAGCGGCGCCGAACAGGTTGAGGTCAATGTGGCCGGCAAGGAGGTCCGTTCCCTCGGAAGGATCCCTGCGGAGTTGGGCGACAATGTCGTCCTGACCATCAATTCGGCGCTCCAGGAGGCGGCATGGACGGCCATGGGCGACCGGGCGGGCGCGGTTGCGGTTCTGGACCCCCGCAACGGGGCGGTGCTTGCCCTGGTCAGCTCACCCTCCTTCGACCCGAATCTTTTCAACGGAGGGATCTCTTTCGACGACTGGGAGAACCTCTCCAACAACCCGCAGCATCCTCTGGAAAACAGATCGATTTCCGGACAGTATCCGCCGGGATCGACCTACAAGCCTATCATCGCTGCGGCCGCCCTCGAAGAGGGACTGATCACGCCGGAGACGACTTTCTTCTGCAACGGCGCCTTTGAGATGGGAGACCGGACCTTCCGCTGCTGGCAGGCGAAGGGACACGGCAATGTCAACCTCCACCGCGCCATCGTGGAGTCCTGCTCGGGGATCGACCTGAACCGGGAAAAGGGCGGCCTGATCCCGACGAAACAGTGGAAGCTTTCCCGTCTCCGTGAACCCTGGCAGATGGGCGAAACCATCTCCCTCGCCATCGGTCAGGGGTTCAACCTTGTCACGCCGATCCAGCTGGCCAACGTCTATGCGACCCTGGCCAACGGCGGCACCCTTTACCGGCCCCGGCTCATAAAACAGCTTGAATCTTCGGACGGACATGTCGTAAAGGTATTCCAGCCGGAGAAACTGGGCGTTCTGCCGGTCCGCCCCGAGAACATCGAGATCATCAACCGGGCGCTGTGGGGGGCGGTCAATGAGAAGGGGGGAACGGGGTATATCCTGAAGCGAAAGGAACAGGACGTCGCCGGGAAGACGGGCACCGCCCAGGTAATCGGTCTCCCCCAGGATGCAAAGGCGCGCAAGACGAAGCGTGTGTCGGCCGCTTTTCGGGACCATGCCCTCTTTGTCTGTTTTGCGCCTTACGGGAATCCGGAAATTGTAGTGGCGGTCATCCTGGAAAACGCCGGTCACGGCGGGTCGGCCGCCGCCCCTGTGGCCAGGAAGATTATTGATACATACTTCGCCCTGAAGAAAATCACGCCAACCCAGCAGCAGGCGCAAAGCGCCGCGGAGATCCGGGGTATTCCGAAGCCATGATCAAACTGGACCGACGTCTCATCCTAAATGGCAAGCTATACATCAACCATATGGAAAGTGATGTAAAACTTCATAAAGTTGAACATCCACTGGTACCAGAGGATCTGCGTAACTAATGATCATTGATGGGAGACGAATAGTGAATTGTGCACGCTGCGGACGTGAGATATTGGCAATTGATAGCTATCAGCATTTGGGACAGACTCTGTGTGAGGATTGCTATATCGATATCCGGAATCCACCCAAAGCCTGTGACCCCTGGGCAGTTTACTCCGCCACCCGTTCAAGACAAATCCAGGGAATGAATGGCACCGAGGGTCTTACAGATTTGCAGAAGGCAATTTATGAGTTCATCAAGGGAAAAGGTAAAGTGACCAGAGAGGAGTTAATCGAGCATTTTAATCTGAAAGAGATAGAGTTGCAGTCACAACTGGCGGTAATGAGGCATTGTGAACTGGTGAAGGGGTATAAAGAAGGTGATCGGATTTATCTGGTTCTTTTCAGATAAAAAACAATCGAGTATCAAGATTTTCCCGGCTAAGGACTGGCTGGCTGCCCTGTGTTTTCATATACCGGAAAGAGGAGGTCTTTATGTATGCCCTGCAATGGAAAGAAAAGGTCTGCGCCACCTGTCCCTCCGCCGATTGTCTCCTGAAGTGCCAGTACATTTCTTTTGCTCGTCATGACGAGGCCCATGGAGAAATGATGAAGGTTGT
>JAPLJX010000111.1 GCA_026388375.1 Deltaproteobacteria bacterium | reverse complement strand
ATCATCTCTCTTTTCCCCCTTTGAAAAATGAGTGCATTTTGAAGAAATTCGACGCTGCCCCGACCGGGGCGGCATGATTATGGCACACCCAGGCGCTTCCGACAAGGGGCTTTTCACCGCACGATATCCGAATGGGTGGAAAAAAGAAGGGGTTGTTCCGGTGACAGGATCAACGGGCGGGTTTCACTTCCCGCAGCACATCGATCAGCGTTCCGTCCCGGTACTCGATGAGGGCCACGATCTTATCCGTAAAATCGGGTTTTCTGGGCCTTCCGGTAATGCTGTAAGCCAGGTCCCGCAGTTCCTCAATGGTTTTCAGCGGGACTCTTGCCGCTTTAAGCTGCGCGATCAGGTCCTGTCGTCGGGGATTCACAGCGATGCCATAATCGGTCACGAGGACATCGACCGATTCTCCGGGCGTGGAAACCACGATCACATCGTCCACGACAACGGGAATTCGTCCCCGGATGAGGGGGGTGGTAATGATGGTGAGTTTCGCACCCGCCGCCGTATCCGAATGGCCCCCCGTGGGATACTGGAGAATCCCGTCCGAGTGGGTGTTGACGTTGACGTTAAAGTTGACGTCTATTTCGGTGGCGCCCAAAACGACGACGTCCAGCAGGTTGACCGCCGTTCCACGGTTATGGGGGTTGGCATAGAAACCGGCGCCGATCTCGATGTGGTTAACATCCTTCAGGAGCGATTGAATCGCGTACTGATCGAAAGCCTGGACAGTCAAAATTTTATGGATGATGCCCTCTTCAAGCAGTTTGACCATGCTCTCCGTGGTGCCTCCCATCCCGAAGCTGCCGACAATGCCCCGTTTTTTCATCCGTTCGCCCAGAAATTTGGTCACGGCCAGGGAAATCCCGCCGGCGCCGGTTTGAAAGCGAATTCCATTGTGAAACACCTCAGAGGCTTCTATGACTCGCACTGCATTTTTGGCAATGTTGAGATTGACCGTGTCCCGGGTCAGACGCAGGGTGTTGGACACGATTTTGGACGGATCGCCGATATTGTCGACTTTGACGATGGTCCCCACGAACTCCTGGGAGATGCTGATGGGAATGACCGGGGTCTCTTCCATGTAATCGGTAACGGCGACCGTTTTTTCACTGTAGATGGCGTCTGCCAGCGCATAGGAAGCGGCCCGCAGGCCGACGGCCCCTTGACGCCGTTGCAGTTTCCGATGGTGTCGGCGCAGGGTGCTCCGATAAAGGCCGCATCGATGTGCAGATCCCCCCTTTCGATGGCACGTACCCGTCCACCGTGGGAGCGAATAACCATGGGACGGTCCATCAACCCCCGGGAGACGGCCCGTCCCACTTTTCCTCGGGCGCTCCCCCCCTCGATGCAGGTAACCACCCCGTTTTTGATGTGTTCGATCAGCGGTTCGTGGACCGAATAGAGAGAGGACGGTGCGATGGTCATGTTCCTGAACCCCATGGCGGCAATTTCCGCCATGACCATATTGAGAACCTTGTCTCCCTCCCTGAAATGGTGATGAAAGGATACGGTCATGCCGTCCCGGAGTTCGATTCGCTCGATGGCTTCACGAAGGGTGGAAACCATGCAGTCCTCGCCGGGATGCAATATGGTGCCAAGCCGCGGCCCGACGCGTCTCTTGTCCTCTTTGGGAGGTTCGGCAAATGCTCCGGCATAGGGACGATAGCTTCTGCCGTCGATTTCCAGGGGCACTTTTCGGCCGACGGCATTGACAACACCATTCGCGTCCGGCATTGGACTTTCTCCTTATGCTTCAGGCTCGGGGATCGGCAGGTCCAGACGTTCGGCAATGCGAATGATCTTCTCGGCCCGCTGGATGATCGGCTTGTCGATCATTTTCCCTTTGACGACGGCCACACCGCTGCCTTTCCCGCGGGCGATTTCCGAGGCCCGGATCACGTTGACGGCATGCTGGATCTCCGCTTCCGTGGGGGTAAATATCTCATGAATGATTTCAATCTGAGACGGGTGAATGGCCGCGCGGCCGTCAAACCCCATCTGCTTGATGGCCAGGGTATCATTGCGCAGACCTTCTTCATCATTGAAATCCGAAAAGACCGTATCGAGGGCCTGCACCCCCGCCGCCTTGGCGGCAATGACGAGCATGCTTCGCCCCAAAAAAATCTCCCGCCCGTCTCTGGTGCGAGTCGCCCCAATATCCTGGGTAAAATCTTCACCGCCAAAGGTAATCGCCTCAACCAGAGGTGAAGCGCCGGCTATTTCATAGGCGTTTAGAATGCCCTTCGCCGATTCGATCAGCGGCAGGATCGCCACCCTCTTGGATAAGTTGCTTTGGATAATTGCCTTTTCCACAACCTGGACACCCTGACGGTTTTCAGTTTTGGGGACGACAATCGCATCCGGTCCTGCCGGAAGCACGGCTGCAAGATCTGCCAGCCCGCAGGTGCTCAGCGGATTGATTCTCACCATGACCTCGGTTTCGCCGAAGTTCAGGGCTTTGATCGCATGGGTCACCAGAAATCGCGCCGCATCCTTTTCTTCCGGGCTCACCGAGTCTTCAAGGTCAAGAATCACCGCATCGGCCCCAAGCAAAGGACCTTTCTGGATCATCCGGGGCCGGTTGCCCGGCAGATAGATGCGTGAGCGTCGGAGTCTTTCCACTATCCACACTCCTTTACAGCTCTTTCAATGGCGGTTTGAACCCTGGCCCGGATCGCATAATCCAGCGCGCCCTGGTCACGGACGGTAAGCTTCAGATCTGTAAGGCCGTATCCTTCTCGGCCGGAGAAAGGCAAACGAGGACATCGCCCCTTTCGTTGAGGCCGGCTTTGGCCTCGCGAAGAATTCTCGCGGTTCGAGGCGCTGTCATACTTATCTCTCTCCTTATCGTCTTCGGGGACCTATGGATATAAGGCTCCCGAGCAAAGGGGCTCGCTCATCTACGCGGCGGGCGCCCCGCCGAACAGCCGCCGGACGCCCCGGCCGATCTGCTTCCAATAGGGGTTGGTGATCGCCACGAACGCCAGAAACAGCAGAAAGAGCGAAATCGGACGGGTGATGAAAATCATCAGGCTCCCGTCGGAAATGACCAAGGACTGGCGCATCTTCTCTTCCATCAGCTTTCCCAGGACGATGCCCAAAATGATCGGCGCGGCCGGGATATCGACGCGTTTCATCAGATAGCCGATCACGCCGAAGAGCACCATGATAAAGAGGTCCTGGACGCTGTTGTTCATCGTGTACACGCCCAGAAACGAAAACATGATGATGAACAACATCAGGAGATAGAGTGGGACGTCAAGAAGCTTGACCCACATCCCGACCAGGGGCAGGTTGAGGACCAGGAGCATGACGTTGCCGATATACATGCTGGCGATCAGACCCCAGACAAACTCCGGCTGCTGGGTGAAGAGCAGCGGCCCCGGCTGCAGGCCGATCATGAGCAGGGCGCCCAGCATGATGGCGGTCGTGCCGCTCCCCGGAATTCCCAGGCACAGCAGGTGGATCAGGGAACCCCCCGCCGCCGCGTTGTTCGCCGATTCAGGACCGGTGACCCCTTCGATCGCCCCATGGCCCAGTTCGTCACGGTACTTGCTCACTTTCTTCTCCAGGCCGTAGGAGACGAAGCTGGCCACGGCCGCGCCGGCACCGGCGATGCCACCGACAAAGAAGCCGGAGAGCGTGCCGCGGATGCAGGAGGGAATGAAGCGTTTCCAATCCTCCTTCGTCAGCCACAGACCACCCTTGATGCTCAACCGCTCCTGCACTGCGTCTTTCATGTTTGCCAGGTTAACGAACACCTCGCACAGGGCGAACAGACCGATCGCCACCGTCAAAAACTCAAGCCCATCCATCAGTTCCGGATTGCCGAAGGTGAAGCGGGGCACGCCGCTCTGATTGTCGATGCCCATGGTGGCGATCGCCAGGCCAAACAGCGTCGAAAACAGCGCCTTGACCAGCGACCTGCCCGCCAGACTGGTCACGACGGTGAGCCCCGCCAGCATCAGGGAGAAAAACTCCGGGGGACCGAATTTGAGCGCGATCCCCGCAACCCAGGGCCCGAACAACATCAGCATGAGGGTCGCGAACGTTCCCGCCACGAACGAACCGATGGCCGCAGCCGCAAGCGCCGGACCGGCACGACCCTTTTTCGCCATCTGGTATCCGTCCAGGCACGTCACCACGCTCGCAGACTCACCCGGCGTGTTCACCAGAATCGACGTCGTCGATCCGCCGTACATCGCCCCGTAATAGATCCCTGCCATCAGGATGATGGCCGAGGCCGGCTGGAGACTGAAGGTAAGCGGAATCAATAGCGCCACACCCGTCATGGGACCGATCCCCGGCAGAACGCCGATCAGCGTCCCCAGAAAGACGCCGACGAAACAAAGCAGCAGATTGAACGGCGTTCCCGCTACACCGAACCCCAGGGCAACATTGCTCCAAAAATGACCCAAGAAATCCACGGTCGACCTCCTGTCTTAGAAACCCAATAATTTCAAAGGCCCCGCGGGTAGCTGCACGCGCAGGAAGGTGGTGAAGATGTAGTACAGCACGAAACTGGATATCAGTGCGATCACGGCGTCGCGAAGAACATGGCGGCGGTCCAGGTAGAGGACCCCCGCCATGAAAACCACAAACGTGGTAATGGCATATCCAAGGCGTTCGAAGGCGAAGGCATAAAAGATCATCGCGACCAGCATGAAACCCATGGTCTTCAGATCGGCCGCCTTCTCAATCTTCTCCTCCGCACCAATGATGGCCGCCCGCCTCTCGATCTCTTCCTCCGTCTCCGTTTCCTTCGCGCCGCCCCGGAACTGCTGCCAGGCATATATGCCAGCAAGGATCAGCATCCCAAATCCGACCGCTCGGGGGAAGGCGCTCGGGCCCAATTGCTGCTTCAGCACCGGCATGGGAATGAGAAAGGCGTACACCAGATAGACGGAAGAAAAAACGATCAAGACAATACTGGCAATTCGATCTTCCCTGTTTCCTTCTTCTTTATTTTCCTTCATACAATGGCTCCCGAATGTCCCGGAACCGGAGAAATACCCCGGCCCCGGGAACCTAAGTCAAGAATCCTATGCTAACTTCGCCCAACGGAAACGCGGATCCCGGACGCGCGAAAAAAGACCTTGAGCTCGAAGGGCGCCGAGTTTCAAAGCTCTCGCACCCTACTTCGCAAAACCGAGGTCCGTCATCAGATCCAGGTATGACTTCTCCTCCTCTTTGAGAAACTTGGCAAAACCATTCGCATCCTCGTACGCGGGGACCCACTGAAGCTTCTCCAGCGATTCCTTCCAAGTCTTGGTGCCGACCATCTTCTTTATTGTATTCGCCCACCAGGCCTGCGCCTCCTTCGACATCCCCGGCGCCCCGAAGACTCCGCGCCATACTTCATAGGTGGTGTTGATCCCCAGTTCCTTGAGGGTCGGGACATCCTTCAGGGGACCGCCGCCCCGCACGCCGGAGGTGATCGCCAGCGCTCGAACCGTCCCCGCCTGGATGTGCGTCAGAACCTCGCCCGTCCCGCTGGAAACAAACGCCACGTTACCCCCCAGAAGGGTGGTCAACGCCTCGCCGCCGCCGGAAAAGGCCACATACGAGAGGTCCTTGGGATTGATCCCCGCCATCTTTGCTACCTTGCAGAACGCCAGGTGATCCATCGACCCCGGGGAGGAACCGCCGGCAAATTTCACCGCATTGGGATTCTTTTTCACAGCCGCCAGCAGGTCATTGAAGGTCTTGTAAGGAGAATCGGCTTTGACGATGAAGACCTGGTAGTCGGTGATGAGTTTGGCGAGAGGCGTCAACTCCTTGTAGTTCTGGGTGAAGGTCTTGTTGAGGGTATTGATAATCAGGGGCGGTGAAAAGACCACCAATTCATGATCATCCCCCTTCTTCATGAAGATATACGCAAGGCCAACGGCACCCCCTCCGCCCGGTTTGTTGATGACCGAAATGGGTTGCGGGTAGAGCTTCTCGATCTCGAGAACACGGTTTATCGTTCGGGCCATCGCGTCCCATCCGCCCCCGGGGTTGGCCGGCGCCACGATCTCCAACGGCCGGGAGGGATAAGCCGCCCCTTCGCTGGAGGCGGTGAACCCGATGCAAAGCAACAGGATCAATGCCACCATAGTGAAAGACTTCTTGAACATTTTCGTACTCCTTTCTTTTGTTTGGGTTAATGGAAAAACCGGCTTTGATTGGCGTCAAACATACGAACCTTGGAACAATATGTCAAGCAATAAAGATCACAACTACTTGAGTGCTCTCGAAGCGCTTCGCTCATCTCAACGGCTCCGAACCCCTTTCCGCCTTTTCCACCATATAGACGATATCATCCCAAGATAGAATGCGATGCAAGACACATGCCAGGACGTCCAGCATGACCTGTTATCCTCGGCACACCGGGAATCAGATGAATCCAAGATATTTCAAACCCCGCATTATATGAAGAATAAGCCTTGACACTGTGTTTCAATTTGTTTAATCCTGTTTAAACATTGGAACATCCATGAACAGAGGCTCCCAATGGAACAGGTTTTCAAAGTCGGCTTCATCAATTCCACCAAGCTATTGATTGACTGTGCTCTTTCCGCGGCTGCGAAGTTCAACATCAACATGGCGACCTCGCTGGCGGGCCTGGATGCGGCCGTTCCCGCAGGGCTCAGAATGGAAAAGGAAGGAGTCGAGGTCATCATCAGTCGTCGCGGTACCGCCTCACTCCTGAGAAAGAACCTGAAGATCCCGATCCTGTCGGTCCGTATCAGCTTCTACGACATCTTTCTCAATATCCGGGACGCCAGCATGATGGGGCGAAAGATCCTGCTGACCTCTTTCGGAGAAGATAAGATTGAGGGTTCGGACCTGCTGCAGGAATTCTTCAACGTGACCCTGCTTCACGGGGTCTTCCATGATACCGGCAGCCTGGAAATGGCAATTATCCGGGGTAAAGGACAAGGTTGTGAAATCGTCATCGGTGGGGGAGTATCCATGTCTCTGGCCGAAAAACACGGCCTTAGAGGCGTGGAACTCCGAACAAACGAGGGCGCCATCATTGCGGCCATAGAAGATGCCCTCTCCGTTGCCGGAGCCAATCGCGAGGAACAGGAAAAGACCCTGCGATACCGGACGATCATGGATACGACCTCCGAGGGAATTATCGCGCTGGACAAAAACGGAATCATCACCGCCATCAACCATGCGGCTTTGCAGTTTCTCGGGTTACCCGAGCAGATGGTCAATAAACCGTTTACGGACTACGATCCGGGAGGTCATGTCCGCGAGGTTCTGGATTCCGGCCGCCCGCTCCTGAACAAACTGGAAAGACTCGGCGGTGAAATGTTTGTGGCCAATTACATCCCCCTCCAGGTCGGCGCCGAGGTCGTCGGCGAGGTGATCACTTTCAGAGACGTCCCCAATGTCGTACGGGCCGAAAATGAAGTGCGCCGGTCCCTTGTCAAAGGCCTTGTCGCCAAGCACACTATCGACAACTTTGTTCACGATCATCCGGCGATGAAACAGGTCGTTGAAAAGGTCAGAAAGTTCTCCCAGGTCGATTCCACCGTCCTGATCACCGGAGAAACCGGCACGGGGAAGGAGATCCTGGCTCAGAGCATTCACACACTGGGACCGCGGTGTAAGGGCCCTTTTATCTCCATCAACTGTGCTGCGATCCCGGATCAGCTTCTGGAAAGCGAGCTCTTCGGTTATGAAGAGGGTGCGTTTACCGGATCGAGGCATGGCGGGAAGCCCGGGCTTTTTGAACTGGCCCATAACGGTACCATCTTTCTCGACGAGGTCGGCGCCACCCCCTTAAGCGTCCAGAGCCGGCTTCTCCGGGTTTTACAGGAGCATGAAGTGATGCGTATTGGCGGGGACCGCCTGATTTCGGTCAATGTGCGCGTTATTGCCGCTACCCATCAGAACCTCTGCCTCGAAGTTCAAAAAGGACAATTCCGGGAAGACCTCTACTTCCGGCTTGACGTGATCACCGTCCATATCCCGCCGCTCAGAGAGAGGATAGAAGATCTGCCGCTGCTCGTTCAAGATCTGATTCGCCGGTGCGCCCGCAACCCCAAGGCGCAGTCCTTAACCATTCCGGAGCGCCATCTCAAAAAGCTCATGGAATTGCATTGGCCGGGCAACGTGCGCCAGCTTCAGAACTTCGTTGAGAAACTGGTCATTCTTTGTGAAGATGGATATCAAGAGGATACTTTTGAGGAACTCTACGCCAACCTGCTCAACTATTCCCGGATCAGGGAACGAGAGGCTGTTCCGGAGAGGTCGCCTTTAAACCAGTACGTTCATGGCAGCCCACGCGACGACGAGGCGAGAGCCATTCGAAAAGCACTGGAAGAATCGCGGTTCAGCAAGACGCTCGCAGCCAAAAGACTGGGAGTAAGCAGAACGACCCTTTGGCGGAAACTCAGGGAAATGGGGATGAACCTCCCAAACCCGGGCGGATAATCAACAGCGGGTAAAACTAAAAACGCCCGGAACCTGCACCCAAGACCGAACAAGTATCCGGACCAGATATGCATCAGGATGCTGTTACTTTGGTGGTCTAACCGACCTTGGGAGCCGTCTTGGCCCGGCGGTCTTTTGTAAAAATCTGCCCCTCGGCGAAGGTAAACACAACTCCGATGAGACAGACAAAGCTGCCGGCCAAGGCACAGATAATTTGGACGAGTGTCGGCGGTTCAAAAATACTGATAAGAGATAGCCCCGCCACTGCAACAACTATGGTAGCGACCCCACCCAACTTTTCCCACATATTTAACCTCTCTGCATACGTGATTCAGAAAATTGAACTAGATCTGCTCCGATGACCGTCACCCGTTTCAGTTTGCTCGGATCAGCCCTTAGCGGACACATCATGATCCGCCGCTTTCCCGAAGTGCACCATGACGTAAATCATGAGACAGCCCACGGCAATCACAAGACCAAAAATGATCATCGGATGCACGGGTAGCTCGGTGATCAACGACCACAGAATGAAATTACCCGCGACCGCGGCGGT
>JAPLJX010000255.1:4040-12156 GCA_026388375.1 Deltaproteobacteria bacterium | reverse complement strand
CCAATATACAGCCTCCAGCCCACGGAAGTCGAGGGGTTCGATTCCCTGGCGGAACTGGCCCTGGATATGCGCTGGTCGTGGAATCATGCTACCGACAAAGTGTGGCGGCAGCTTGATCCTGTTCTGTGGGAACTCACGCAGAACCCCTGGGTTGTCCTGCAGACGGTCTCGCGGGACCAACTTGAGCGCGCGCTGGCCGACCCTGCCTTCCGAAGGAACGTTGATGACCTGCTGCGAGCCAAACGTCACGCGGCGGAGACGCCCGCATGGTTTCAGCAACATTATCCGCAGGAGCCCTTAAGCTGCATAGCGTATTTCAGCATGGAATTCATGTTGAGCGAGGCTTTGCCCATTTACTCAG
The DNA here is from genome assembly GCA_026388375.1 of Deltaproteobacteria bacterium. Lineage (GTDB taxonomy): Bacteria > Desulfobacterota > Syntrophia > Syntrophales > UBA5619 > UBA5619. The sequence continues at coordinate 11,795 of JAPLJX010000255.1, read as the reverse complement.
GCGGGCTCGGTAATGTGGCCGGCGATCAGCTCAAAGCCGCTAGTGACTTGGGCGTGCCGGTGGTCGGAGTGGGGCTGCTCTACCAACAAGGCTATTTTCGTCAAGTGATCGACAGGAACGGAGCGCAACAAGCCCTCTTTCCGTATAACGACCCCGGACAGTTGCCGATCACGCCTTTACGCCAAGCGAACGGCGAGTGGCTGCGATTGGAGATCGCCTTACCCGGTTACTCGGTTTGGCTTCGGGCCTGGCAGGTACAAGTCGGTCGGGTCAAACTTTACCTGCTGGACAGCAATGACGCAGCGAACTTTCCTGCTCATCGAGGGATCACCAGCGAGCTGTATGGCGGCGGGCCCGAGTTGCGCCTCGCGCAGGAACTGCTCCTCGGGATCGGCGGCTGGCGACTGCTTAGTGCTCTTGGCATCCATCCGGAAGTCTGCCACCTGAATGAAGGACATGCGGCCTTCGCCGTACTGGAGCGCGCCCGCAGTTTCATGCAAGAGGTCGCGCAGCCCTTCGAAGTCGCGCTGGCGGTCACCCGAGCGGGGAACCTCTTCACCACTCATACGGCAGTGGCCGCCGGCTTTGACCGTTTCGCTCCGGCTCTCATCGAACAATACCTCGGTGGTTATGCCAAGCAGAAGCTCGGCATAACAATCCACGATTTGCTGGCTCTGGGCCGCCGGAACGCGAAAGACTCGTCGGAGAATTTCAATATGGCCTATCTGGCAATCCGCGGGAGCGGGACGGTCAATGGCGTGAGTCGCTTGCACGGGAAAGTCAGCCGATATCTCTTTGAGCCTCTCTTTCCGCGCTGGCCGCAGGACGAAATCCCGGTCGGACATGTGACCAATGGAGTCGATCTCTGGACGAAGGCCTGCGGAAAAGACCGCTGGCTGGGGAGGACGGAAACCCTGGAGCAGGACATTCGCAGCGTCTCCGACACCAGCCTTTGGCAATTTCGTACCGCCGCCGGCAAGTTTCTTGTTGAATACGCCCGCGAACGATTGTCCCAGCAACTGGCTGTCTCAGGGGCGTCGCCCGAGGCGGTTGAAGGAGCGAAGCATCTATTTGATCCCAACGTATTGACATTAGGCTTTGCGCGGCGTTTCGCGACTTACAAGAGACCGAACCTGCTGCTGCATGATCCGGAACGACTGCTTCGCCTGTTAACCGATCCGCAGCGGCCGGTGCAACTCATCCTTGCCGGAAAGGCCCATCCAGCAGACCAGTCTGGGCAGGCACTGATTCAGGAATGGACCAATTTTATTCGACGGCCCGAGGCCCGCCCCCATGTGATCTTCCTCAGTGACTACGACATGCACTTGACCGGGCACCTGGTGCAGGGGGTGGACGTCTGGATCAACACGCCACGGCGGCCTTGGGAGGCGTGTGGAACAAGCGGCATGAAGGTGCTCGTCAATGGGGGCATCAATCTCTCGGAATTGGATGGCTGGTGGGCCGAGGCGTACACCCCTGAGGTGGGCTGGGCGTTGGGGGATGGTCAGGAGCATGACGATGATCCCGCTTGGGACGCTATTGAAGCCGAAGCACTCTACACGGTGCTGGAACGGGAAGTGATTCCAGAATTTTATCGTCGGAATGAGCAAGGCATCCCGACTGCCTGGGTAGCGCGGATGCGGGAAAGCATGGCACGGTTGACACCGCGCTTCTCCGCCAACCGCACGGTGCAGGAATACACTGAGCAGCATTATCTCCCGACCGCGTCAGCCTATCATGAACGCGCGGCGGACAAAGGCGCAATCGGCAGACAAATGGTCGATTGGCAGCACAGTCTGGAACAGAAATGGGCGACGTTGCGCTTCGGCGAAGTGAAGGTTGAGACTCGTGGTGAGCAGCACGTTTTTGACGTTCAAGTTTATCTCAATGACCTCGACCCGAAGGCAGTTCAAGTCGAGCTTTATGCCGACGGAGTCAACAGTGGTAGCCCGGTGCGGCAGGAGATGAAGCGCGTTCGCCAACTGACCGGCGCGTCAGGCGGCACCATTTACAACGCGGCTGTGTCTGCGGCCCGTCCCCCAGCGGACTATACGGCGCGCGTGATACCGCACTGCGACGGTGTTGCGATCCCACTGGAAGGCGCACAAATCCTGTGGCAGCAATGACCCGATCGACGGAAGAAAAGACGATGAAGAAAGCGACTGCAATTACCTGCTTGTTCTTGGATATCGGCGGTGTCTTGCTTACCGACGGGTGGGATCATCATGCCCGCAAACGGGCGGCGACGACCTTCAAGCTGGAGTTGGCCGAGATGGAGGAGCGGCATCACCTGACCTTTGAGACCTATGAGGAGGGAAAGCTCACGCTGGAAGAATATTTAGGTCTGGTGGTCTTCTACCGAAAGCGATCGTTCACCCGGGTTCAGTTTCGGCGTTTCATCTTCGCGCAATCGAAACCTTACCCCGAGATGATCGAGCTGGCAGCTCAGCTCAAGGTCCGGCACGGGCTGAAGATCGCCGTGATCAGCAACGAAGCTCGCGAACTGAATATGTATCGGATTCGAAAATTCAAGCTGGACAGATTTGTGGATTTTTTCATTTCCTCCTGCTTCCTCCACATCCGCAAGCCCGACGCGGACATCTTTCGGCTTGCGCTGGACATCGCCCAGGTACCGGCCCGGCAGGTAGTCTTTATTGATAACACCCCGATGTTCGTCCAGATCGCGGAAGGTTTGGGGATTCGAAGCATTCTTCACACAGATTACAGGTCCACATGCACGAAACTGGCTTCATTCGGATTGCAGAGTGACGGAGGAGTCATCCATGAAACCCGCTAACCCACGCATCCTGACGATCAATGGCGGCTCGTCGAGCATCAAGTTCGCGCTCTTCGAGGCCGGCGATCCGCTGCGACGGATTCTGGAGGGCGCAATTGAGCGGATTGGACTGCCGGAAGCCGCCTTGCGGGTGAAGGGTTTGAACAAGACAGACAACTTTTCGCGGTTGGTGACGGCGCCGGATCACACGGTAGCGGTGGGCGCTCTGATGGATTGGATCGAGGAACGCAGCGGGCGTGATGCATTGACCGCGGTGGGGCATCGCGTGGTGCATGGCGGACCGAAATATAGCAAGCCGCAGCGAATCACGGCGGAAATGGTTGAGGAACTCCACCGGCTCAGTCCGTTCGATCCCGAGCATCTTCCAGAGGAGATCCTGTTGACCGAGGCGTTTCATCGCCGATTTCCTAACCTGCCCCAAGTGGCCTGTTTCGACACGGCTTTTCACCACGACCTGCCGCGCGTGGCTCGGTTGTTGCCGATCCCGCGCCGCTACGAAGCGCAAGGGGTGCGGCGGTATGGGTTTCACGGGTTGTCGTATGCGTTTCTCATGGGAGAACTGGCCCGCTTGGCTGGATCAGAAGCCGCACAAGGCCGGGTCATCCTCGCCCACCTCGGCAACGGCGCGAGTCTGGCGGCGGTGCGAGACAGCAAACCCGTGGACACGAGTATGAGTTTCACTCCGACAGCCGGGGTACCGATGAGCACCCGTTCAGGCGATCTCGATCCCGGACTGCTTTGGTATCTGGCACGCACCGAAAAAATGAACGCGAAGCAATTTAACGAGATGGTCAATTTCCAGTCCGGGTTGCTCGGGATATCCGATACGAGTTCCGACATGCACGACCTGCTGGAGTGCGAAGCGCAAGACGTGCGGGCGGCTGAGGCGGTCGCTCTGTTTTGCTACCAAGTCAAGAAATGGATCGGTGCATTCGCGGCGGCGTTGGGCGGACTGGACACGCTGGTGTTCGCAGGCGGCATCGGAGAGAATGCACCGATAGTTCGCACCCGGATCTGCGACGGGCTGGGATTCCTTGGAATCGAACTCGAAGAAAAGCGAAACGCGGCGAATGAGGGCGTGATTTCCGCGGCGGCCGGCCGGGTTACGGTGCGCGTCATTCGCACGGACGAGGAATGGATGATCGCCAAGACAGTTTGCCGCGTTCTTGGCCTTAGCTAAAAAGTAGGAACACGTTCTTGTTTGCCCGGCGGCGAGCCGGTCGCAGTGCAAAGAAAGGAGTCTTTATGATGAACCAAACTGACGGATGGATGGGTGGATGGGGAGGAGGGATGTGGATTTGGACGGTGATCGGCGTACTGGTAGTGGTCCTGTTGGTCGTTGCGATTAATAAGCTGTCCAAGAAATAATCGTGCGATCGGGGCTCCTGCCAAGTGAACCGTTAACGAGGAAAGGAATCCACGCTATGAACGAACACGAACACACAACCAAAGACGAACGGGCAACTAAGCCGGCGCAAGACGAAGTGGCCAAGAAGGCATACGCCGCCTATCTGAAGGAAGGTCGTCCGCAAGGACATGCCAAACAGAATTGGTTGGCTGCGGAAGCTCAATTGCAGCACACCGGTTCCGACCATCCGGACCACCATGACCATCAAGACCATCATGCTCACATGGCGGCGGATTTCCGGAAGCGGTTCTGGATCTCACTGGTACTGACCTTGCCGATTCTCGTTCTCTCGCCGCTCCTCCAAAAGCTGGTGGGCCTGCACGAAGCCATCCGTTTTCCCGGCGACCTCTATGTCACATTCGGCCTTTCTTCCGCGGTCTTTTGGTATGGCGGCTGGCCGTTTCTCAAGGGGCTGTTCGAAGAGCTTAAATCTCGCCAGCCCGGGATGATGACGCTGGTTGCCGTCGCCATCACCACCGCCTATGTATACAGCAGCGCTGTCGTGTTTGGCCTGACCGGCAAGATGTTCTTCTGGGAGCTGGCCACGCTTGTCGACATCATGCTGCTCGGGCACTGGATCGAGATGAAGTCGGTGATGGGCGCCTCAAAGGCGCTGGAGGAATTGGCGAAACTCATGCCTTCCGACGCCCACAAACTCATGCCCGACGGGAGCGTGAAGGACGTTCCGCTCGGCGAACTGGCGGTGGATGACAAAGTCCTGATCAAACCGGGTGAGAAACTTCCCGCGGACGGTGTCATCGTTGAGGGCGAGAGCTCGGTCAATGAAGCGATGCTTACCGGGGAATCAACCCCGGTCACCAAGAAGACCGGCGGCAAGGTCATCGGCGGCTCCATCAACGGCGAAGGATCGTTGACCATCGAGGTCAAAGGCACCGGCAAGGATTCGTTTCTGTCGCAGGTCATCGACCTGGTCAAGCAGGCTCAGGAAAGTAAATCAAAGACCCAGGATCTCGCGAACACGGCCGCGATGTGGCTCACCATCGTGGCTCTGAGTTGCGGCGTCATCACCTTCCTTATCTGGCTGATTTTCATGAGCAAGGAATTTGCCTTTGCCATCGAACGCAGCGTCACCGTCATGGTCATTACCTGTCCGCACGCGCTCGGTCTTGCCGTGCCGCTGGTGGTGGCCGTCTCCACGGCACTGGCCGCAAAGAACGGCCTGCTCATTCGTAATCGCGCTTCTTTCGAAGGCGCCCGAAAACTGCAAGCCGTCATTTTCGATAAGACCGGTACACTCACCGAGGGCCGCTTTGGCGTGACCGACACACTGGTGCTTTCGCAGGGCATCGACGAAGAAACGCTGCGCAAGTACGCGGCCTCCGTGGACGCGAATTCCGAACATCCCATCGCCAAGGCTATCGCCGCTTCTTCGGAGAAGAAACTGCCTGTGGAAAACTTTAAAAGTATCACCGGCAAAGGCGCCGAAGGCCGAGTCGAGGGCAAGGAGGTCAAGGTTGTCAGCCCCGGCTACCTGCACGACCAGAACATCGCGCTCACTGACGAGCGCATCGAGCCCCTGCAAGCCCAAGGCAAGACGGTCGTCTTTGTCCTCGTTGACGGAAAGTTGAAAGGAGCGATTGCCCTGGCGGACATCGTACGACCCGAGGCGAAACAAGCGATCGATGCCCTCAAAGCATTGAAGATCCGCTGCATGATGCTCACCGGGGATAACAAAGCGACGGCCAAATGGGTCTCGGACCAGGTCGGACTGGATGAATACTTCGCCGAAGTCCTGCCCCAGGACAAAGCCGCCAAAGTGAAGGAGGTCCAAGCCCGAGGCATGCTTGTGGCCATGACCGGCGATGGCGTGAATGATGCCCCGGCGCTGGCTCAGGCGGATGTGGGCATCGCCATTGGAGCTGGTTCCGATGTAGCGGTGGAAACCGCCGACGTGATCCTGGTGCGGAGCAATCCGCTGGATGTTGTGGCCATCGTGCAGCTTTCCCGCGCCACGTATCGGAAGATGATTCAGAACCTTCTCTGGGCCACGGGCTACAACACCTTTGCTATTCCGCTGGCTGCCGGAGCGCTTTACGCCTGGGGTGTGCTGCTCAGCCCCGCCGTGGGTGCGGTGCTGATGTCTGCCAGCACGGTCATTGTAGCCATCAACGCTCGACTGCTGAGACTGAAGGTCGAGCCTAAGTCTGAAGCTAAGGCCAATCCTATACTTGAAGCCAAAGTCAAACCTACACCTGACGTAAAAGCTGAGCCCACACCTGAAGCTAAAGTCAAGACACCGCCCGATTTGACGCCACAGATCGCCAAGCGAGCCTATGAACTCTACGAGCAGCGGGATCAAGCAGTCCAGGACTGGGAGAAGGCGGAGCGGGAGATTCGGAAATATGAAGCAAAAGCCGAGCCTAAACCTGAAGCCAAAAAATGACTATAATCTGTCGAGGAATGGGAACAAGAAATTTTGATTATCGCAAAACAACGTAACAACCGAAATCAAAAAACAGTGAGAACAACAACCAAGAAAGGAGCATAACCATGAAAGAATCAAAATCCGTGACCAAAGACCCCATCTGCGGAATGACCGTGGACGAAGCGACCGCTCTCCACGCCGAACGCGATGGAAAGACGTTCTACTTTTGCAGCGACCAATGTCGGCAAAAGTTTCTGTCCACGCCCGCCGGTACCAAACCGGAGGGCAAGTCGGGATGCTGTTGTAGATAGAAAGGCGGCGAATACGGGTGTGATTTCCACGGCTGCCAGCCGGGCGAGATCAGCGAACAAAAATGAAACTCAAAGAACGAAAGGACTACGATTATGCTAAACAAAGCCAAGACACTAAAAGGTTACAAATTGGACAGCCGCGACGGTGAAATAGGGACGGTCAAAGAATTCTACTTTGATGACCACCACTGGACGATTCGCTATCTGGTCGCCGACACGGGAACCTGGCTTATGGGCAGACAGGTGCTGATTTCCCCGTATGCGCTGGTCGCCGTGAATAAAGAAGAGCAACACATCACCGTCGATTTGACCAAAAAGCAGATTGAGGACAGCCCATCCTTGAACAGTGACAAACCCGTCTCGAGACAATTCGAGGAGACCTACTACGGGTATTATGGATGGCCTATGTATTGGAGCGGCCCATACATGTGGGGGTATTATCCCACCATTGTGCGTGACCGTGAAAAATGGAGAAAATCCAACCAAGGCGGGAAAGCGTGGGATCCCCATTTGCGCAGCACTGACGATGTGAGTGGCCATAACATCCAAGCCTCAGACGGCGAGATTGGCCACGTCGAGGATTTTATCGTCGATGACGAGACCTGGGCGATTCGTTATCTAATCGTCGATACACGGAACTGGTGGCCGGGGAAAAAGGTCCTGCTTTCACCGCAATGGATCGAGCGCGTTAGTTGGAGCGAGTCGAAAGTATTCGTTAATCTTCTCCGCGAGACCATCAAGCAGTCACCGGAATACACGGAGGAGTCTCCGCTAACTCGCGATTATGAGACCAAACTGCATCGACATTACAATCGCCAAGAATACTGGGACGATGAACCGGCTGCCAAGGAGC
>JAPLJX010000255.1:0-3988 GCA_026388375.1 Deltaproteobacteria bacterium | reverse complement strand
GCTCGACGTTGAAACGAAGGAACATGATCATAAAAAAGAAAAAAGGCCTCTGAAAGGAGCATTGTTATGAAATTGAAAAACGGGGTCAAGGATATCATCGCTGTGAAAACGGAAAAGATGAATAAAATGGCCAAGCCATTGTCGCCTGATCTTCTGCGAAAGATGAACGCCTACTGGCGCGCTGCCAACTATCTGGCGGTCGGCCAGATTTATCTTTACGACAATCCGCTGCTGAAGGAGCCGCTGAAACTGTCGCACGTGAAGCATCTGGTGGTCGGACACTGGGGCACGACGCCGGGCCAAAACTTCATCTATGTGCATTTGAACCGGATCATCAAGAAGTATGACCTGGACATGTTCTACGTCGCCGGTCCCGGTCACGGCGGCCCCGCGATTGTGGGCAACGTTTACCTCGAAGGCACCTGGAGTGAGATTTATCCGAACGTCACCCAAGACGAAGCCGGGCTGAAAACATTGTTCAAGCAATTCTCGTTTCCCGGCGGGATTTCGAGCCACGTGGCGCCAACGACGCCGGGGTCGATTCACGAGGGCGGTTGACAATCCCGATCTGATCGTCGCCTGCGTCGTCGGCGACGGCGAAGCGGAAACTGGCCCACTGGCGACCGCATGGCAGTCCAACAAGTTTCTCAACCCGATCACCGACGGGGCCGTGCTGCCGATCCTGCACCTTAATGGCTTCAAGATCAGCAATCCGACCGTCTTAGCCCGCATCGAGCATGAGGAATTAGAGCAATTTCTGCGAGGCTGTGGCTGGACGCCCTACTTTGTGGAAGGCGATGAGCCGGAAAGGATGCATCAACTCATGGCCGCCACCATGGAAAAGGCCATCGAGGAGATCCAACGAATCCAAGGCAACGCGCGGAACAAAAACGACGCGACTCGGCCGCGCTGGCCCATGATCGTCCTCAAGTCACCCAAGGGCTGGACGGGCCCGAAAGTCGTTGATGGTCTGCAAGTCGAGGGCACGTTCCGAGCGCACCAGGTGCCGATCCTGGTGGATTCCGAGCATCCCGATCATGTCAAACAGCTTGAAAGCTGGATGAAAAGCTACAGGGCAGAAGAACTGTTCGATGAGAATGGCCGACTCATACCGGAATTGGCCGAGCTGGCGCCTAAGGGCGACCGTCGGATGGGCGCCAATCCACACGCCAACGGCGGCATTCTGCTGCGCGATCTGCGAATGCCGGACTTCCACGTCCACGCGGTGAATGTGCCTTCGCCCGGCGCCGTTGTCGGCCAGGATACGCTCGTACTGGGCAAGTTCCTGCGTGACGTTGTCAATCTGAATCAGGATCAGCGTAATTTCCGCATCTTCGGTCCCGATGAGACGCTCTCGAATCTCTTGGGCGCGGTCTTTGAGACAACCAACCGTCAATGGGACGCGCGGGGAGAAAAAAATGATGAATTCCTTGCGCCGGCCGGTCGTGTGCTGGACTCGATGCTCAGCGAACACCAGTCCGAGGGTTGGCTGGAAGGATATCTGCTGACCGGACGGCACGGGCTGTTCAACAGCTATGAGGCGTTCATTCGCATCGTCGACTCGATGTTCAGCCAGCACGCCAAGTGGCTGAAGGTAACGTTGGAACTGCCCTGGCGCCGGAAGATCGCGTCGCTGAACTATCTGCTCGCCTCGCACGTCTGGCAGCAGGATCACAACGGCTTCACGCACCAGGATCCCGGTTTCCTCGACCACGTTATCAACAAGAAGGCCGATATCGTGCGCGTTTACCTTCCGCCCGACGCCAACTGCCTGTTGTCGGTTTTTGATCACTGCCTGCGCAGCCGGCATTATGTGAACGTGGTGGTCGCGGGAAAACACGCCCTCCCTCAATGGCTGAACATGGAAGCGGCGGTCGTACATTGCACAGAAGGAATTGGCATCTGGCAATGGGCCAGCAACGACCAAGGCGCCGAGCCGGATGTGGTAATGGCCTGCTGCGGCGACACGCCCACGCTGGAGATCTTGGCCGCCGTTTCCATTCTTCGCAAACATCTGCCCGATCTGAAAATCCGGGTGGTCAATGTCGTCGATCTGATGAAGCTTCAGTCTGCGAGCGAGCACCCACACGGGCTCTCCGAAACGGATTATGATTCGCTCTTCACGAAAGACAAGCACATCATCTTTGGCTTTCATGGATACCCATGGCTGGTCCACCGGCTGACCTACCGCCGGACCAACCAAAATCTCCACGTCCGGGGCTACAAGGAAGAGGGCACGATCACGACGGCCTTCGACATAAGGGTGCAGAACGACCTGGACCGGTTCCACCTGGTGCAAGACGTGGTCGATCGCCTGCCCCATTTGGGTTCCAAGGGGGCCTACCTGAAGCAGATGGTTAAGGACAAGCTTATCGAGCACAAGCATTACATTGATAAGCACGGCCAAGACTTGCCGGAAATCCGGAACTGGAAGTGGGGCAACACCAAATGAATGCGCAAGAGCTTATAGACACCGCGAGGACGCTGGTTGCCGGCGACAAGGGCCTGTTGGCGATGGATGAAAGTAATCCAACCTGCAACAAACGATTTGCCAGGTTGGGGATTCCCCAGACTGAGGAGGCCCGTCGCGCCTATCGGGAGTTGATTGTCACCACACCAGGGTTGGGCGAGTTTATCAGCGGCGTCATCCTTTATGATGAGACCATCCGTCAGTCCAGGAAAGACGGCTCTCCCTTTGTTAAAGTCATCACCGACGCGGGAATCATTCCGGGCATCAAAGTTGACGCCGGCGCCAAGGACATGGCGGGCCATCCCGGAGAGAAAATTACCGAAGGTCTGGACGGATTGCGTGACCGCTTGGCTGAATACTCCCAAATGGGCGCCCGTTTTGCCAAGTGGCGCGCGGTGCTTGCCGTGGGTGATGGCATTCCCAGCCGGGGTTGCATCGAGGCCAACGCGCAGGCGTTGGCTCGCTACGCCTCGTTGTGCCAGGAAGCCGGACTGGTCCCCGTCGTCGAGCCGGAAGTGCTCATGGACGGCGAGCATACCCTGGAGCAGTGCTTCGAGGTAACGGAGGAACTCCTGCGAATGGTCTTCAACCACCTTTACACGCAACGGGTGACGCTGGAGGGCATGATCCTGAAACCCAACATGGTGCTTCCGGGATTGACTTGCCCCAAGCAAGAAACGGTGGACGAGGTGGCCGACGCCACGGTGAGGTGTTTCTTGCGAGCCGTACCCGCGGCCGTTCCGGGGGTTGCGTTCTTGTCGGGCGGCCAATCCGGTGAACTGGCCTCGGCCCGTTTGAATGCCATGAATGTTCGATTCAAGTCGCGACTGCCTTGGGCGTTGGCGTTTTCGTTTGCCCGCGCCATCCAGCAACCGGCTTTGGAGATTTGGCAAGGCGAGGAGGCCCGCGTGCCGGCGGCACAGCAAGCTCTGTTGCATCGAGCCAAGTGCAACGGGGCTGCACGCCGTGGCGAATACACTGCCGCGATGGAAAGGACGTCAGCATGACAACAAGTATCCCGCCACTTACCACACTCGCGGCATGGCAGGCCCTTGAATCCCATTACCCGAAGGTCCGGGAGTTGCACCTCTGGAAGCTCTTCGCGGACGACGCCACCCGCGGGGAGCGCATGGCGGTCGAGGCCGTGGGCATCTACTTTGACTATTCGAAGCACCGCATCACCGACGAGACACTCAGGCTCCTTTTGCAATTGACCGAGGAGTCCGGCCTGCGGGCCCGCATCGATGCCATGTTCCGCGGGGACAAAATCAACGTCACGGAGAAGCGGGCCGTCCTGCACGTGGCCCTGCGCGCACCCAAAGGGCAATCCATCGTCGTGGACGGCGAAGACGTCGTGCCTCAGGTCCACGCCGTGCTCGACAAGATGGCCGACTTCTCCACCCGGGTGCGCGGTGGGGAGTGGAAGGGCCATACCGGCAAGCCGATCCGCAACGTTATCAATATTGGCATCGGTGGATCTGACCTGGGACCGGTGATGGGGTACGAGGCATTGCGGCA
>JAPLJX010000330.1:488-14423 GCA_026388375.1 Deltaproteobacteria bacterium | reverse complement strand
ACCTTGAAGAATCCGTATGTCCTTGAGTTTTTGGGACTTCCGGAAGTGTCTTCATTGCATGAGAAGCAGCTTGAATCCGCAATCATCACCCACCTGCAAAACTTCCTGCTGGAGCTTGGCAAGGGCTTTGCCTTTGTTGCTCGTCAGAAACGCATGCGCTTTGAGGATACCGACCTCTATGTTGATCTGGTGTTTTATAACTGCATCCTCAAATGCTACCTGCTGATCGACCTCAAAATAGGAGAGATATCGCACAAGGATGTGGGGCAGATGGATGGCTATGTCCGCATGTTTGACGCTCAATATACCGCCACGGACGACAATCCCACCATTGGCCTTATCCTTTGTGCAGAAAAGAATGAAGCCGTGGCGAAGTATTCCGTTCTGAATGACCGCAAGCAGATTTTCGCATCGAAGTACATGCTTTATCTGCCAACCGAAAAGGAATTGGCACTGGAGCTGGAGCGGGAACGACGGCTGATTGAATCGCATCTGGCCGAGACTAACGGTGAACTGCTTTCCAATGAAACTTAAATTCAAAAAAGGAATATACGAGGGACAGCCACTCATTTACGGTGAATTAGGGGCGCTGTCCCCCCTTTTCCCGGAGCCGCAATTTTTGCATCGCCTCCCTGGATGTCAATCCACGCTTTTTTCTATCGCATCCACAACCGTCGTGGCAACGGTAAGGATGCCACCCTGTCGGAGAAGTATCCACAAATGTTCTATTTTTACGATGGCATCCGTCGACCGGGCTGCGATTAATTTCTTGACAGGAAAGGAACAAACGGATATTTAATCCACACATGCGGCAGGACGACAGATTTCGGGAAAGGGTGCAGAAACCTATTCCTTGGCGCAAATCTCCCAGCTCCCGGTGAATTCTATCCAGCCGCAGCCGACAACCTTGACAGAACGACAAACTGAACAGACCGGAGAGGAATTTTCACGCCTTCCTTCATAAGTCGGGCCACCCATGATCCAGTCACCGTTGAAGAACAAATCTCGCCGCAGGACCGTGATCGCCGCCCTGCTTGCGCTGATCCTGCTGCTGCCTTTCTGGTGGTGGACCGGGCTATGGTACCAGGGTAAGCTCCTCACCGAAAAACGGGCACAGATCGGCGAATTCCTGGCTGTTCAGGGTCGATCCCTCGGCACGGAAATCAACAGCCGACTGGCTATCCTGAAGGCGATGAAGACCTTTGTGGACGGACGCGTCGGCGTTGGTCAGGAGATTTCTGCGGTGGAATTCGGCGCCTATGCGGCGGGACTTTTCAGCGGGGAGAGCGGCGTTCACAGCCTCTCCATCGCCCCCGATGGGATCACCCAGTTTCTCTTCCCGGCTGGAAGCAATGAAAACCTCGCCGGACATGATTTGAACCGCGATCCTCGTCCCCAAATCCGCACCGACGTCCAGCGCGCCGTCCGTTCGCGCCGGATCGTGATCAGCGGCCCTTATGCACTGCGCCCCAAAGGGCTGGGTCTCGTCGCACGGCAGGCCGTTTATGTGAAGGAAAACTTGTGGGGGCTGATCTCCCTCATCCTGGACCTCCCCCCCATCCTCACCCAGGCGGGCCTGGATTCCCCGCCGAGCGGTCTGGAGATCGCCCTGCTGGACCGTTCCGGCCGTCTCTTCTTTGGGGAAAAGGCTGCGTTGGAGGGAAATCCTATTTCCTTCCAGGTCGATCTGCCGGACGGAACCTGGAAACTGGCTGCCCTTCCTGCCGGGGGATGGAACGCGGCCGTGGAGAGACCTCTTCTTCAGTTCCGAGGGCTCACGCTTGCGCTTGCATTCCTGACCGCCATCCTGATCGGCCTTGCGATAGGCTATCAGACGCAAGTGACCATGGCCGTGCGGCAGCGGACCGGCTCTCTTCAGCGGTCGCTCACCGACCGCCGTGAGGCGGAGGAAAATCTGAATCGAACGTTGGTCAACCTGCGGCGGGCGATGGGGGCGACGTTAACAACATTGGTCCTGGCGGTCGAAGCCAAGGATCCCTACACGGCAGGCCATCAGAAACGGGTGGCGGATCTGGCGAGGGCAATTGCGACGGAGATGGGGCTTACCGAAGAAGCTATCGATGGGATCCGGATGGCGGCCGTCATCCATGACATCGGAAAAATCTCGTTGCCGGCGGAGATCCTGGGCAAGCCGGGAAAGTTGTCGGAATCGGAGTTTCAGTTGATCAAGACGCATTCGCAGACGGGGTACGATATGCTGAAAGACGGCGAGTTCCCGTGGCCCGTTGCACGGATCGTCTGGCAGCATCATGAACGGATGGATGGTTCGGGATATCCCCTGGGTCTGAAGGGAGAAGAGATCCTGCAGGGGTCGCGGGTGCTGGCGGTGGCGGATGTGGTGGAGGCGATGGCTTCGCCGCGGTCCTACCGGCCTTTGCCGGGGCTGGAAAAGGCGCTGGCGGAGATTCTGTCTCAGAGAGGGATCCTTTACGACCCAGCCGTGGTCGATGCCTGCCGGTCCATTTTTCTGGAAAAGGATTTCCGTCTGGTTGTCTGAACTGCAAAGGGAGATGATATGTTGATCCGCTGCTGGGGGGCAAGGGGCTCCATTCCGGTTTCGGGCAGGGAATATTTGCGGTACGGAGGAGACACGTCCTGCATTGAAATCCGGACGAAAGACGACCACATCGTCATCATCGACGCCGGATCGGGCATCCGAAGGCTGGGGAACCGTCTTCTGGCCGAGAATCGTCAAGATTATACGATGATCTTTACCCACACCCACTGGGATCATGTCATGGGATTCCCCTTTTTCAAGCCCATCTATCTGACCGACACGCGGATCGACCTTGCCGGCTGTCCCTTTACGCGGTCCTCCTTCAAGGAAATGATAGCATCCGTCATGAGCCCCCCCTATTTCCCTGTAAATTTTGGGGACATCGAGGCGGACATCCGCTATCAGGAAACCTGTCAGGAGACCATTCAAATCGGCGGCATGACCATCACCCCCATTCCGATCAGCCACCCGAACCAGGGGCGGGGATACCGTTTCGAGGAAGAGGGGAGATCCTTTGTCTTTCTGACCGACAACGAACTGACCTACCGGCACCCGGGCGGCCTGGAATATGAGGATTACCGAGCCTTCGCAAAAAATGCGGACCTTCTCGTTCACGACGCCGAATACCTCCCCGAAGATTATCTTCTGACTCGGACCTGGGGCCATTCCGTCTACACGGACGCCGTGCGCCTCGCCCTCGACGCCGGCGTCGCCCGTCTCGGCCTCTTCCACCACAACCAGGATCGGACGGACGAGGCGGTGGACGGGATGGTGGACGACTGCCGGAGAATCGCGACCGGCCGGCCGCTGGAGTGCTTCGCCCTACACCAGGATATGGAAATTGCTCTGTGAACTCACAAACCTCGGTACGGCGATCCATCGCGACCGGAGTCCTGACGTACAGGCAGGCGGAGCTCCTTGACCACGATCCTCTTCAAATGGCGTGCAGGGTTGATGGCGGCGGGGTTTCTCTCTTTTTCCTCTAACGGATAAAATAGCCTTTTTGTGCAAATGGAGGAGAGGACGTGTTCATCCCCGCCACGCCTGAAGAGGTCCGGGATCTCGGCTGGACGCGGCTCGACGTGATCCTGATCAGCGGAGACAGCTACCTGGACAGCCCCTTTGTCGGCGTCTCCGTGATCGGCCAGCGGCTGCTCGCCGCCGGATACCGCGTGGGGATCATCCCCCAGCCGGATGTCGGCTCTAAAAAAGATATCTCGCGGCTCGGCGAACCGGTGCTCTTCTGGGGCGTCACGGGCGGCTGCATCGACTCCATGGTCGCGAACCGCACCGCCTCCGGGAAGAGACGACGGGAGGACGACTTCACGGCCGGCGGGATCAACAACCGCCGTCCTGACCGCGCGGTGATCGCCTATGCCAACCTGATCCGCCGTCATTTCAAGCAGACGGCGCCCATCGTCCTCGGCGGGATCGAGGCGAGCCTCCGGCGGATCGCCCATTACGACTTCTGGTCGAACCTGGTGCGCCGCTCCGTGCTGATCGACGCGAAGGCCGATTTTCTCCTCTACGGCATGGCGGAAAATACGGTGTTGGAGCTCACCGCCCGGATTCGGGAGGGGCGGGACGTCTCGGACCTGCGGGGTCTCTGCTACGCCGCGGCGGAACGAAAGCCGGAATTTCAGGAACTCCCCTCCTGGGAAGATGTAGCGGCAGACCCAGCGGCCTTCGAAAAGATGTTCCTGGTCTTCTACCGAAACCAGGATTACAGGATGGCGGAGGGGCTCTGCCAGAAGCAGGACTCCCGCTGGCTCATCCACAACCCGCCCGCAACGCCGCTGACGGAGGCGGAGATGGACGATGTCCATGGAATGGACTTCGCGCGGGCGGTTCACCCCTCACACCGCCGCGACGGCGAGGTCCGGGCGCTGGAGACGGTCCGCTTTTCGATCGCCACCCACCGGGGGTGCTACGGGGGTTGTCATTTCTGCGCGATCGCCGTCCACGAGGGGCGGCAGGTCAGCTCGCGGAGCGAGACCTCCATCCTTCGGGAGGCAGAATTGCTGGCCTCCCTCCCCGGCTTCAAGGGGCGCATCCTCGACGTGGGCGGGCCGACGGCCAACATGTACGGGTTCGAATGCCGAAAGCTTCTCCTCGGCGCCTGCTCCGACCGAAATTGTCTCTACCCGGATGTCTGCGAAAACCTCCGTCCCAATCACCGTCGCCAGATCGTCCTGCTCCGGAAACTCCGGAAGGTTCCCGGCGTCAAACAGGCGATCGTTGCCTCCGGCATCCGATACGACCTCCTGGTCGCCGATAGGAAACACGGTGTCCCCTACCTCCGCGAGGTTGTCCGACACCACGTCTCCGGACAGATGAAGGTCGCCCCTGAACACTCGGAGGAAAAGGTTCTCCGGTGCATGGGAAAACCGGGTATCGCGTCGCTGCTCGCCTTTCGCGATCTCTTTTTCAAACTCACGGCAGAGGCGGGAAAAGAGCAGTTTCTGACCTACTACCTGATCGCCGCCCATCCCGGCTGCACGCAGGCGGACATGGAAGGGCTCCGCCGTTTCGCCGTCCGGCAGCTCGCCCTTCAACCCGAGCAGGTCCAGCTCTTCACCCCGACCCCTGCGACGATCTCTACGTTGATGTACCATACCGGTCGGGATCCCTGGAGCGGGAGAAGGCTTTTCGTGGAAAAGACGGCCGCCGGCCGGGAACTTCAGAAGAAGATTTTGGTTGCGAAAAACGGCCGGTTCGGGTATGGGCATAGAGGACATCGGCAAATCATGTGGGAGGAGAACTCATGGGAAAAGACAAGGACGTCAAAAAAGACACCAAGAAAAAACCTGCCAAAACGTTGAAGGAAAAGAAAGAGGCCAAGCGGCTGAAGAAGACGGGGAAGGCCGGAGAGGCCTGATGCCGCCGGAGGCGAAACGCCTGCCTCAGCCGCTGGTGGACTTCCACGTCCACCTCTTTCCGGACCGCCTGTTCGACGCGATCCGGCGACAGTTCGTCACAGACTACGGGTGGAGCATCCTCCATCCGCTCTACTGGCGCGAGAGCGTTGCTTACCTCCGCGAGCGGGGCGTTGGCCCCGTGGTTTATTCCAATTACGCCCATCGGAAAGACATTGCGCAGGGACTGAACGACTGGAATCGGAACATTCTGGCGGAGCTGCCGGACCTATACTGTTTTGCGGCCTTCCATCCCGACGACGAAGGCGGTCTCGCGATGGCCGCCGATCTGCTGGACCACCCCCGAATCCTCGGCTTCAAGCTGCAACTTCTCGTCCAGCGTTTCTACCCCGACGACGAGCGCCTTTTCCCCCTCTATGATCTGGTCATGGCGAAGCGGAAAAGGCTCCTCTTCCATGTGGGAACAGGGCCGGTGGGAAACGCGTTCGTGGGCGTCGCCCCCTTCCGGCGGCTCCTCGCCCGCTATCCGGACCTCCCGGCGATCGTCGCCCACATGGGATCCTTGGAGTACGGTGCTTTCGGGGAGCTTCTCGCGGACCATCCCGGGATTTACATGGACACGGCCTTCTCCTTCCTCCCCCAACTCGGTTCCATGTTCGATCTCGGCAACGATTTTCTGGAGACGAACCGGGAGCGGATCCTCTACGGTTCGGACTTTCCGAATATCCTGTTCCCCCGTGAGGATGAGATCGACACCCTCCTTGGGTTCGACCTCTCCCAGAGCTTCTACGATGCGGTCTTCCGCGACAACGGCCTGCGCCTCATCCGGGAATGCTCTCAGACGCGGCCATAGTCGTCCGCGATTCGTTCGATATCATCCTCTCCAAAATAGTCCCCCGTCTGGATCTCGCTGAAGGCCGCCTCCTCGTCTCCCGTATTCCGGAGGCGATGGGACGCCCCGCAGGGGATATCGACGGCATCGCCCGCCCGGAGGGAAATTTCCCGGTCTTCGATGGTCGCCACCGTCTCCCCGCGGACAAGGTACCAGTGCTCCGCCCGACGTCGGTGGCGCTGGAGACTCAGGCGCTTCCCCGGATAAACGCAGATCCGCTTGACCTTATGGTCCGGCTCATCGGCCAGAACCGTGTAGTATCCCCACGGACGGTGATCGGTTTCCATGATGCCCTCCTTGGCAGTCATCCGCCAGCAAAATGGGATCCGGCCCTTCTCACCCACATTGGAGAACCCGACCCGGTGTTTTCATAACACAGCGAAGCGTTGATGAAAAGGGCTGTTTTAAATTTGCTTTTCAAGAAATATTCCGATAGTATAGAACCCGTTTCAGGGAAGCTTTCCTTTCCCGTTTTTTATATCGACCGCTTGCGTTTCACTTTCTTGCCAAACGTCAGGTAAAACCGATGGCGGATTTCTTCAAAGAAAACCTGGACTACATCTTCTTCTGTTACGGACTGGCCTTCATCATCCTGGCGGCCGTCTGCGTCTCCCTGCAGAAGACGGAACGGGAACGCCTCCCCTGGAGGACCCTCGGACTCTTCGGGCTCACGCACGGAATCGCGGAATGGGCGGATCTGACCGCGATCCAGATCGGCGATTCCGCTTTTTTCCTGGCCGCCCGCTGCATCCTCATGACGATCTCCTTCCTCTTCCTTATGGAATTCGGACGGGACGGGGGCATCCGGCTGCGGGGCAAAGGCCCCGGACGATGGATTCTTCTCTTGCCGCTGGCCTTCGCCGCCGCGGGAGGTGTTGCCGCCGGTTGGATCGGAATGAACGCCGCCGCACGGTACGTGCTGGGACTCCCGGCGGGGCTCTGGGCGGCAAACACGCTGTGCCGATACGCCGGAAAGCAGGCAGCGCCGGCCCGCCGTCTTCTGATCGCCGCGTCCGCCCTGATGGGGCTCTACGCGTTCGCCAGCGGCCTCATCGTCCCGCAGGCGCCCTTCTTTCCCGCATCCCTCATCAACGGGGATGCCTTTTTCCGGGCCACCGGTCTGCCGATTCAGCTCATCCGGGCGTTGATGGCCATCGGCATCGCCTTTCTGATCTACGCCTACTCCGAATTCCCGCTGCTGAACTCCGCCGACCGACAGTTCATCCGCCGGAATTACCGGAACCTCCACCGAACCTTCGCGCTGGTCATCGCCCTCATCCTGGTCGCGGGATGGGTCGTAACCTTCTATATGGGTCGTTTCGCCTATCAGCAGGTGGTTCGCGACGGCAACAGCCACATGGCGGGACTGGCCGGCCTCATGTCCCTGGTTCTCAAGGTCCCGGAGCGGACCGCAAACATGATCGCCCTTTCCCCGGTGATCAAAACCGCCATGGTCACCGGCAGACAAAAAGACATCGACCGCGCCAACACCATCCTGGACGAGTACCGGGAGGCCATGGACGCTTCGGTCTGTTACCTGATCAATATCCGCGGGGTAGCCATCGCCTCCTCCAACCGTCATACCCCGGAGAGCTTTGTCGGCCACTCCTACGCCTTCTGGGACTATTACCGGTCGGCTGCCGCCGGCGTCCCCGCCATCCAGTTCGCCCTCGGGGTGACCAGCGGCGAACGGGGGTATTACGCCAGCTACCCCCTCCTCGCCCCGGACGGACAGATCGCCGGCGTCGTCGTCATCAAACAGAGCCTCGACTGGGAGGAGGCGGAATTCTTTCGCCATGAGAATCTCTTTTTCGTCAGTCCCGAGGGGGTCATCTTCCTCTCCAACAGCCCGGAGACGCGGTTCATGGGCCTGTGGCCGCTGACGGCCGAAAACACGCAGAGGGTCATTGCCGGCCGCCAATTCGGTCCCGGTCCCTTTCCCGCTCTTCTTTTCCGACAGCCACGAGACGGCGAGGAGATCACCTTCCATGGCCGTCCCCACGTCGTGACGCGCCAGTTCCTGAACCGGGAAGGGTGGTCGCTCGTCCTGTTGAACCCCACGGATCAGATCAGGTTCTTCCGTTTCGTGGGCGCCATAATCACCTTTGCCCTCTGCATGCTGACCATCGGCATGTCGATCTTTTTCAAGAGCTCTCTCGAGTCCACCGCGCAGGTCACCATTTTCGAGAGTCGTTTCCGGGCGATCTTCGAAAACGCCCCCGGGGCGATCTTCATCATGGACGAGAAGACGCACCGGATCCTCCAACTCAACCCCTTTCTGAAAAATTGGCTGGGATATCGGGAAGAGGAGCTGCTCGGGATGACGCTGGAGGATCTCCGGGCTGCCGATGGCGAAGATGTCGGGCGCATCTACCGGAAGAAGGACGGCTCTCTGGTGGACGTCAAAGAGACCCGGACACGGGTTCCCTTCCAGGGGAGAGAGGCGCTGCTGATCATCGCCCATGACATCTCCGATCACAAACGGGTGGAGGCGCTTCTGCAGGATCTGTCGAGACGGGACGGACTCACCGGCCTCGCCAACCGGCGTCATTTCGACGAATGCCTTGACCGGGAGTGGAAAAGGGGTCTGCGCGAAAAGGATCCGCTGTCGATCATCCTGTGCGACATCGATTTTTTCAAGAATTTTAACGACACCTACGGCCACCAGAAGGGCGACGACTGCCTCCGGGCCGTGGCGCACGTTCTCGAACAGGACCTCTGCCGACCGCTGGATGTCGCGGCGCGCTACGGGGGAGAGGAGTTCGTCGTCCTCCTCCCCGGCACCCCCCTTCCGGGCGCCCTGGCCGTGGCGGAATCGATTCGCAGCGGCATCGAGGCGCTTGCGATCCCCCACGCCTCTTCGTCCGCCGCCCCCGTGGTCACGATCAGCCTTGGCGTGGCCTCCGTCGTTCCGGCCCCGGACGGCGCCGCCGCGGAAATTCTTTCCGCCGCAGACCAGGCCCTCTACCGGGCAAAGGGTGAAGGCCGGAACCGGGTCTCCACATAGAGCCCTTTGCCACGGGACGCATACCCTGCATCTGCCCCAGTTCTCGCTGATCTTCCTCTCCCCGCACGAAGGCCACCTTTTTCTTTTTCATTCAAGTGGGTTTTGTGCTAAGAGAACCCAACAGTCGAATCACGGAAAGACCATGACAACACCAAACGGATATCCGCCGGTCACCTCCCTCGGGAACGGCGAAGAGGGAATCATCCATGCGATCTCCGGCGACCACGCCCTCGTCAGCCGGCTGGCGGGGATGGGGATCGTCCTCAACACGAGGATCCGCTTTCTCCGTGCAAGCGGCGGGCTGGTCATCGTCCAGGTGGCCGACACGCGCGTCGCCCTCGGTACGAGCGAGGCCGCGAAGATCCTCGTCAACCGCCTCCCCCATGAAGAGAAGGGTCCGCGCCCGAAGAGCGGGGCGCTCCTCGTCGCCCTCGCCGGCCAGCCCAACGCGGGAAAATCGACGGTGTTCAACATCCTGACGGGGCTTTCGCAACATGTCGGCAACTGGCCCGGGAAGACCGTCGAAAAAAAGGAGGGCGCGCATACCGCGGACGGCGTGGAGATGAGGATCATCGATCTCCCGGGTACGTACAGCCTGACGGCCTTCTCGGAGGAGGAGAAGGTCGCCCGGGAGTTCATCATCCACGAGGCCCCCGACGTTATCGTCCTTTTGGTCAACGCCGCCGCCCTTGAGCGGAGTCTCTACCTCCTCGCGGAACTCCTCCTCCTCGGCTCGCCGGTGATCGTGGCCGTGAACATGCTGGATGTGGCGGAGGCGCAGGGGATCAGGGTGGACGCCGAAGCGCTGGAGAAGGCCCTCGGTCTCCCGGTCGTCCCGATGATCGCGACAAAAAACCGCGGCATCCGGGAGCTCGTTCAGCGGATCATCTCCGTCTCCCACGGGGAGGCGCAGCCTCTGCCGAAACTTCCGCGGGTCAGAGAGGATCACCGCAAGCTCTTTGAGGAACTGACGACCCTGATCCGGGATGCGGTGCACCCCCCTTACACGACACCCTGGGTCGCCGCCAAACTCATGGAGGGGGACCCGGAAATCTCGGCGATGATGGAGCGGCTGGCCCCCGCACCGGTATGGGGGCAGGTCCGTTCGCTCCTCATCGCCCATGAGGATTCCCTCCACGCCGTCGTCTGCGGCCGGTACGACTGGGTCGAGGAGATCACGCGCGCCTGCGTCTCCCGGTTCCGGATGGGCCAGGTTGTCATGACCGACCGGATCGACCACGTCCTGACCCGCCCTGTTTTCGGTATTCCGGTCCTCCTCGCCGTCCTCGGCAGCGTCTTTTTCCTGACCTACAAGGTCGGCTTCCCCCTCCAGAAACTCCTGGAAAGGCTCGTCAGCGGTTTCACCGCCGACATCGAACCGTTTCTGACGACCGCACCGGACTGGCTCCGGGGACTGCTGATCGGCGGGGTGGTCGGAGGCGTGGGGTCGGTCCTGACCTTTCTCCCGATCCTGCTGATCTTCTTCGCGACCCTGGCCCTCCTCGAGGACGTGGGTTACATGGCCCGGGCCGCCTTTGTCATGGATCGCTTCATGCACCTCGTGGGGCTCCACGGCAAGAGCTTCATTCCCATGTGCATCGGCTTCGGTTGCAACGTCCCGGCGATCATGAGCGTCCGGATCATCGAGTCGAAAAAGGCCCGCCTCCTCACGATGCTGCTGACCCCCTTCGTCCCCTGCACGGCGCGCCTTGCGGTCCTCACCTTCGTCGCCGCCGCCGTCTTTGCGGCCGATGCGACCCTCGTCGTTTGGTCGCTCGTCACCCTCAACATCCTCGTCTTGGGCGCCGTCGGAATGGTCGTTCACAACTTCTTCATGAAGGAGGAGCCGACCCCTTTCATCATGGAACTCCCCCTCTATCACCGGCCCGACCCGCGAACGATCGGGCACGTCGTCTGGTGGCGGACAGTCGCCTTCGTCAGGAAAGCGGGTACGATCATCCTGACCATGTCCATCCTCGTCTGGCTCCTGGCCTACTTCCCCGACGGCCGGACGGAGACCAGCATCCTCGCCTGGATCGGTCACCTCCTCGAACCGCTCGGCCTACCCCTCGGCCTCGACTGGAAGATGGTGACGGCGCTGATCACCAGTGTCGTTGCCAAGGAAAACGCCATCGCCACTCTCGGCGTCCTTTACGGCGTAGGGGGTCAGGGGCTCCTGAAGGTCCTGCCCGCGGTGATGGGACACGCCCCGGCGCTCGCCTTCCTCACGGTCCTGATGCTCTTCGTCCCTTGCGCCGCCACGATCGCCGTCATGAAGCGGGAGATGGCCGACCGCCGCTGGTTTGTTACTTCACTGGTTCTGACACTCGTCGTCTCTTATCTCGTCGGCCTGGCCGCCTACCGCCTCGCCATCTGGTTTGGACTTTGATCGCTGATCCCGATTCTGCTCCAATGGCGGCATGGAGGAAAGCGCAATTCAACCGGCGTTGCGGTCACTTCGACGATCCTCTCCGTCATCTCCCCTTGCCGTAGTCATACACCCCTTTGCCGCTCTTTCTGCCCAGACGGCCGGCCTTCACCAGCCTGGTCAGCAGGGGGGCGGGCCGGTACTTGTCGCCCAGTTGCTCCTGCAGGCTCTTGATGCACCGGTAGACCACGTCGAGTCCCGAGGCGTCGGACGCCTTGAAGGGACCGACGGGGAACCCGAGGCCGCGTTCACGCCCTCCTGCAGCAGAAAGAACGCCTCGTTCAGCAGCGGGATGTAGAGGCGATTGATGACGAAGGCCGGCGCATCGGCGAACGTCACGGTCTCCTTCCCGCAGGCCCTGAGAACCTCCACAACGGCGTCGTGGGTCTCATCCGACGTCTCGACTCCTCGGCTCACCTCCACGAGGGGGGTCAGGGCGGCGGGGATCAGAAAGTGGGTCCCGATGCACAAAGCCGGGCGACCCGTGGCCGCGGCAATCTCGCTTACGCTCAGCGTGGAGGTGTTGGTCGCGAAGATCGTCATCGGCGCACAGACGCGGTCCAGCTCCCCGAACACCTCCCGCTTGGTTTTGATCTCTTCAAAAACCGCCTCAACGACAAGGTCCGCGTCGGCCAGGTCCGCAAGCGACGAGGTGGTCCGGATCCTGGTCAGCGCGGCCTGCCGACCCTCCGCGTTTCGTTTGCCCTTGGCGACCTGCCTCGAAAGCAAACTCTCAATGTTCTTGACGCCCCAGCCGAGGCGCTCGTTCGTAAGGTCGTACAGAGTCGTTTCCAAGCCGCCGTCCGCAAAAACGAGCGCGATCTGAGAACCCATCGTGCCCGCGCCTACGACACCGATTTTATTCATGGGTTAAGCCTCCGTTCATGGGTTCGTGCGTTCCTTCAAGTCTCACCTGCCCCGGAATCTGGCGTAGTCCGGTCTTCTCTTCTCCACGAAGGCGGTCTTGCCTTCCAGCGACTCATCCGTCTCGTAGTACATGCTGAGCCCACCGACCCCCAGGTTGGAGATCCCCACCACGCCATCGGTCTCGCCGTGGAATGCGTACTTGAGCATCTTCAGCGCGGTGGGGCTCTTCTCCAGCAGCTCCCGGCACCACTTCCCGACCTCTTCGTCGAGTTTATCCGGGGACACGACCGCATTGACGAGGCCCATCTCCAAGGCCTGCCTCGCGGTGTAACGCCGGCACAAGAACCAGATCTCTTTGGCCCTCTTCATCCCCACGGCCCGCGCGAGATCCCCCGTACCATAGCCGGGATCAAAGCTCCCTACCCGGGGTCCCGCTTGGCCGAACTGCGCGGTCTCGGAGGCGATGGAGAGGTCGCAAACCACCTGGAACACGTGCCCGCCGCCGATCGCGTATCCGTTGACCCGGGCGATCACCGGTTTGGGAATCGTGCGGATCAGCAGCGACACCTGCTGCCAGCCTACCTCGAGCGGCAGGGCAGCGATCGTTCCGGCATAGCCGCCTTTGTTGCGGATCGTCTGGTCGCCGCCGGTGCAGAACGCCTTCTCCCCCGCACCGGTGAGCACGACCACCCCCACGTCCGTGTCGACCCACGCGTCGGTAAAAGCCTGCGAGAGCTCGTAAATCGTCACCGGCGTACACGCGTTGTACTTCTCCGGCCGGTTGATCGTGATCGTGGCGATCCCGTCTCTCTTGTCGTAGATGATCTCCTTGAATTCCATTCCCTCCTCCGTTTCTGTCCTATGGTTGGTCCGGGCGCATACGGATCCGGCCATACTTGGATGGTGCGGGGCCATGGCAAAAGTCAGTACGGCAGGAACCCTCTTCCGTAGAGTTCTCTCGCGGCCACAATCTTGCAGATCTGTGCAGTTCCATCCGCGATTTCCAGCCCCATGACGTCCCGCAGCCGCTGCTCGAATCGGTATTCCTGCGTGTATCCGTAATGCCCGTGAAGCAACAGGCAATCCCGGATCGCATCCACGGAGAATCGGGGGCCCATCCATTTGACCATCGCCGCCTCTTTGGTGTGCGGAAGGCCCTGATCGCGCAACGACAAGGCTTTGTAGCAAAGCAGCCGGACGGCCTCCAGCATGGCCGCATGCTCCACCACCGTGAAAGAGACCCCTTCAAACTGCGCGAGGGGCTTCCGAAAGGCAAGACGCCCTTTGGTGTATTCAATGGTTTCCTCCACGGACTTCGCCGCCGCGCCGAGGCAAAGGAGAGCAAGG
>JAPLJX010000330.1:0-444 GCA_026388375.1 Deltaproteobacteria bacterium | reverse complement strand
CCCGCAGCCGGTACGCTTCCGGGATCTCCACGTCGTCTTCGCGAAGATCGATCTGCGGCACAGCGCCTTACTCCCCATGTCCTCGTAAAATTGACGCGTAAGCCCCGGAGAGTCCCCCGGGACGACGAAGGCGCTCACACCTGCGGCGCCGGCGGCAGGATCGGTCTTCGCAAAGACGACAAAGAAATCCGCCGCCTTGGCAAGGGTGATGCCGGACTTCTCCCCACGGAGAAAGTACCGCTCCCCCTTCCGCACCGCCTTCGCCCGCATTGCAACTGCGTCCGTACCGCAGTGGGGTTCGGTCACCGCGATGGCCGGAACCTTCTCCCCCCGGAGCATCGGGGCCAGAAAACCGGACTTGGCCTGCCCGCTCCCGGCCAAGAGCGCCTGGGCGCACAGCTCCGCGGCCGCAAAGGCAGCCACTCCGATATTGGGATCGCCCCT
>JAPLJX010000238.1 GCA_026388375.1 Deltaproteobacteria bacterium | reverse complement strand
GGAGGGAGCGTCCGTCGACCGGGTGCTGACCGACGGGGAGACGATCTCGTGGGAGGAGGGAAAGACGATCAGGGTCATCGCGACTCCGGGCCACTCTCCCGGATCCGTCTCGTTTTTCTTCGAGGAGGAAGGTGCCCTCTTTTCGGGGGATTCCATCCCTGCCGCAGGCCAAATCACGATCTATACCGATCCCGTAGCCTCCGTTGCGTCCGTCGAGAAGCTGAAGCAGCTTTCCAACGTCACGGTCCTCCTCTCGTCGTGGCATGAACCGATCGTCGGGGAACGGATCGCGGAGATTATGGACGAAGGTTGCCGGTACATCGGGCAGATCGACGCCCTTGTCCAAGAGATCCATGCGCAGGAGCCGCATCTCTCCGGAGAGGCGCTCAGCCGGCGGGCGCTGGAACGGCTGGGGATCACGATACCCAGGGTGCTCTTCATGGTGGAGGCTTCCTTCAAAAGCCATCTGCGGTGAGCCCGAATTAGATCGCCTGTCCCTTGAACTGGCTGACGTACAAGTGGTGGTAGAAGCCGTGGAGGGTAAGCAGTTCCCGGTGCGTCCCCTTTTCGACGATTTCGCCGTTGTCGATCACCAGCACCTGGCCGGCATCGCGGATTGTGCTCAGGCGGTGGGCAATCACGAAACTCGTGCGTCCCTCCATGAGTCGCAGCAACGCCTTATGGATGCGGGCCTCGGTCCGGGTATCGACGCTGCTGGTCGCCTCGTCGAGGATCAGGATGGCCGGGTCGGCAAGAATCGCACGGGCGATGGACAAAAGCTGCCGCTGTCCCTGACTCAAGTTACCGGCCCGCTCCGAAAGACCGGTCTGGTAGCCGTGCGCCCATTGGCGGATAAAGGGATCGGCGCCGGCCATCTTGGCCGCCGCGATGCAATCCTCGTCGGTCGCCGCCAGCCGTCCGTAGCGGATATTCTCCATCACGGTACCGGAGAAGAGAAACGTCTCCTGCAGCACAATCCCCAGCCGGCAGCGCAGGTCGGCCTTCCGGATGGACCGGATGTCCTTGCCGTCAATGGTGATACGGCCGCTATCGATCTCATAGAAACGGGTCAACAGGTTGATGAGGGTAGTCTTCCCCGCACCGGTCGGTCCCACCAGCGCCAGCGTCTCTCCTGCCCTGGCTTCGAGGGTCATATCCTTGATGATGGGCGTCCCGGGTCGGTAACCGAAGTTCACATGGTCGAACCGGACCTCTCCCCGGATCGCGTCCAGCGGCACGGCGTCCGGGGCATCGTCCGCCTCGGCCGGCGTGTCGATGATTTCAAACACCCGCTCGGCACCGGCCAGGGCGGCCTGGATCGAGTTGTACATGTTCGCGAGCTGGCGCAATGGGCTGATGAAGTTCTGCGCGTAGTTGATGAAGGTCGCAATGATCCCGACGCTGACCAGCCCTTGCAGGGCCAGCCAGCCGCCAAGCCCCGCCAGGACGATCACGAAGAAGTTTCCCAGCACGTTTGTCAGCGGCATTAGAAGGAAGGCATAGCTGTTGGCCCACACGGCGGCGCGAAACACATCCTGGTTGCTCCGGCGGAAGAACTCGATCGCCGACTCGTTCCGGCGAAACGCCCTGACCACCTTCTGTCCGCTGATCGCCTCCTCCATCACCCCGTTGAGTTCGCCGAGGTGCTTCTGAAGCTCCCTGAACCCCTGGCGCGTATACCGGGCAACAAACTCGGTGAACGCGAACATGATGGGAACGACGAGGAAAGAGGCCAGTGCCAGCCACATGTCCAGCACGAACATCGCCACCAGGATCCCGGCCAGCGAAAGGAATCCGGCCAGAAGCGAGGTCACATTCTGCGAGACGGCCTGGTTGATGGCGTCGATGTCGTTCGTCAGGCGGCTCATCAATTCACCCGCCGGCTTGCCGTCGAAAAAACTCACAGGCAGGGTCTGCATGTGTGAAAAGAGGTCCTGCCGCAACTCTTTCAGGACGCGCTGGGAAACGTCGGCCATCAGCCACGCCGAGACGGCCTGGAAGAGGTTGTTTAAAAGGTAGACGAGGAGCATCCAGAGGGATATCTTCGCCAACCCGGCCAACCCCTTCACGGCGATGAACCGGTCGATGGCCACCCCCATCAGGTAGGGACCGATCAGCCCCAGAACCGTGTAGATCACGATCATCCCGCAGACCGCGATCAGCATCCGCCTGAAAGGTCGAAGGTAGGGCAGCAGGCGCCTCAGGGCGTGCTGCGGGTCGCGGGCCACCTCGATCGTCTCCCGCATCCCCTGCAAGCGCGGCTGCATCGCGGCGCGGACATTGCCGATGGCGCGGCTGGCTTTGGGTATCCTCATGGCTTGATCCCCCGCACGCCGCCGGACGCCGCTTCCTCCGAGTTCATGCCATTGCCGAGCTGGGATTCGAAGATCTCCCGGTAGATCGGACTTGCGACCATCAGCTCCCCGTGCGTCCCCTCCGTCGCGATGCGCCCTTTTTCGAGGACGACGATCTTGTCCGCCTTCAGGCAGCGCCCGCGCGATCGCGATCCGCTGCTTCTGGCCTCCGGAGAGGTTCGTGCCGCGCTCTTCAACATGGGTGTCGTACCCTTTGGAGAGCGCCATGATGAAGTCATGGGCCTGGGCCGCTTTGGCGGCCGCAAAAATCTCCTCGTCGCCGGCGCCGGGGACGCCGTAGCGGATGTTGTCCCGCACGGTCCCCGAGAAGAGAACCGTCTCCTGCGGAACGATCCCGATCTGCGCCAGCAGCGAGTCCTGCCGAAGCCAGCGGATGTCGATCCCGTCGAGCAAAACCCTTCCGGCGGAGACGTCGTAAAAACGGGGTACGAGGTTCACCAGGGTCGATTTCCCCGAGCCGGTCGCCCCCAGGATCGCGACGGTCTGTCCCGGCTCGGCGGTCAGGTTGATCTCCTCCAGAACGGATTCGGCGTGGGCGCCGTTATAGTGGAAGGAGACGTTTTCGAAGACCAGCCTTCCCTGAACCGGTTCGGGCAGGGAGATTGCGTCCGGGGCATCCCGGACGTCGGGCACGGTATCCAGGACTTCATTGACGCGCCTGGCCGAAGCGATCCCGCCGGCCCAGACGTTGGAGAGCACGGTCATCATGATGAGCGGCGTCATGGTCGTCAGCAGGTAGTTCGTGAAGGCAACGATCTGGCCGACGGACAGATTCCCCTGGACGGATTGGATACCGCCGGCCCAGATGACGATGACCATGCCGATATTCACGCACATCGTCAGGACGGGCGACATGGTCGAAACGATCTGCAGCACCCGCACCGATTGGCCGGTATAGGCCTCGTTGGCCCTCTCGAACCGTTCGCCTTCATAATCGGCCCGAACGAAGGACTTGACCAGCCGCGCCCCGGCGATGTTCTCCTGCAGGACGGTGTTGAGCCCGTCGAGCTTCTGCTGCACGGAGCGGAAGAGCGGCTCCATCCGGATGACGAAAAACACGATGATCACGGATGTGACCAGCAGAAGCGGCAGCAGGACCAGGGCCAGGCTGGGGCTGGTGCTGACCATCAGGATGAGGCTCCCGATCATC
This sequence comes from Deltaproteobacteria bacterium, assembly GCA_026388375.1. Lineage (GTDB taxonomy): Bacteria > Desulfobacterota > Syntrophia > Syntrophales > UBA5619 > UBA5619. Next base: position 2,608 of record JAPLJX010000238.1, on the reverse strand, counting down.
AGAAGCGGGGCGCGCGTTCCGATCCGAAGCGAAATCAGCACCACGCGCTGGATGGCGCTCGCGTCGCTGGTCAGGCGCACCATCAACTGGCCGGTTTTCTGTTCATCCAGGTTGGCGAACGAGAAGGTCTGGATCCGGGTGAAAAGCGCATCGCGCAGATCGCGGGCCACGCTCTCCCCGACCTGGACGGAGAGGATGTTGTTGCCGACGGCGAACAGCGTGCTCAAAAGCGAAATGCCGAGCATCAGCAGCGCTGTCCGGATGACGACCTGCTGATCATGCTGTCCAATCCCCTGATCGATGATCCGCTGGATCAAACGGGGAATCGCGAGATCCATGAAGACCAGCGCGGTCAGCAGGACCAGGGCCAGGGCGGCGCGTTTCCAATACGGCCTGATAAAAGAGGCGAGTTTGAAGATCTGGTCCATTGTGCGTCACCGGGGTCTTGAGATTGTCCTTGAATACATCCATCAGGCCAGGATTGTCCAGATTTTTAACGAAGAGTCCCCTTGTAAGACGGGAATCGCACCCGTTTTGCGGCCGTTTCGGATCTCCCGAGAGAGCCACGGAGAAGGCGGGTCCCAGTCGGGCCCGAATTGACAACCTGTCATACATATTTGAATCCGTTAGCGAGCACAATTATATTCGCCGCAAAGCAAAATATATTGCAACTTATTTTGCTTTATGGCATAAAAGATTCCATGTTGATTCCACGTTATTCAGCAACATCCATCCTCCGGGACCTTGAGGAAAAGATGGTTTTTCTCTCCGGGCCCCGCCAGGTCGGGAAAACCACCCTGGCAAAATCGTTCCTGCACGGAAAACAGGACCGCTATTTCAACTGGGACAACCGACAGGACCGCCGGGAGATCCTCGCGGCGCGATGGCCTGCGGAAGATGCAACCCTGGTCTTTGATGAGCTCCACAAATACAGAAGCTGGAAGGCGTGGATCAAAGGGGAATTCGATCATCACCGGGAGCGGCTGAAATTTCTCATCACCGGGAGCGCCCGCCTTGACGTATACCGCAAGGGCGGCGATTCGCTTCAGGGGCGTTATCATTCCCATCGCCTCCATGGATTGTCCGTCAGCGAGCTGGAGCGCCTGTCGGTCGCCATCGAACCGTTGAAGGAACTGACCTTCCCGGATGAGTCATACGGGGATACCATCGAAACTCTCTTTCATTACGGCGGCTTCCCGGAACCGTTCCTCAAACAGAATCAGCGCTTTCTGCGACGATGGCAGAGGGAAAAAATGGATCGTTTCCTGAGGGAAGATATCCGCGACCTGGAAAACGTCCGGGACCTTTCCGCCCTTGAACTGCTGGCGGACATGCTCGCCGAAAGGGTCGGAGCCCCCCTTTCGCTTCAGTCCCTGAGGCAAGACCTGGAGGTCAGCCATCGCGCCGTATCTCACTGGGTCGATATCCTCGAAAGGCTGTATTACTGTTACCTCGTGACGCCCTATGCCCACAGCACCGTTCGTTCCCTGCGCAAAGCGCCCAAGCTCTACCTCTGGGACTGGTCCGCCATCGCCGATGAAGGCAGCCGCTTTGAGAATCTGATCGCCGGACACCTCCTGAAAATGTGTCATTTCCTGGAAGACCGGGAAGGTTACCGGATGGGTCTGCACTATCTGCGCGACGTATCGAAAAGGGAAGTTGATTTTCTGGTCACCGTGGACAAGCGGCCCTGGTTTGCGGTTGAATGCAAAATGTCCACCCATTCCGTGAACCCCGCCCTCCGCTATTTCGGCGAGCGTTTGCAGATCCCCTACCTCTATCAGGTCTCCTTAAATGGATCTGACGATCTCCTGGATGGCCGGGTAAGGATCATGCCTGCCGCAAAATTCCTTTGTGCGCTTCCCTGACGTTTTTCTCCGGGCCACCGGAAACGATTCCCATTGACATTCCTCATCGTTTCCCGTACTTCTTGGCCGGAAATTTCAGTGAAAAAAGGAGAAAAACGTGAAGGACTACACCCGTATTGCCCGGAAGATCACGATCGTGCTGTTCCTCTCCCAGAGCCTGAGCTCGGCAGGATTCATCGCCGCCTTCACCGTCAACGCCCTCGTTGGCGTTGAGTTGAGCGGTCAGATGGCCATGGCGGGTGTGCCCGGCGCGGTCTACGTGTTGGGGCAGGCTTTCGGCGCCCTGGTCTGGGGCTTCAGCATGGAACGGATCGGCCGGCGAGGGGGTCTCGCCCTGGGTCAGGTCCTCGGGGTGATCGGATCGGCGATCGCCATGAGCGCGGTGGTCGGCCGTTCCTTGCCGCTCTTCCTAATGGGTCTTGTCCTGGTAGGAATGGCCAGATCGGCCGTCGATCTGGGTCGCTTTGCCGCGGCGGAGGTCCATCTGCCTTCGGAGCGGGGGCGGGCCATCTCCCATGTGGTGCTGGGAAGCACGGTGGGGGCTATTTTCGGACCTCTGCTGGTGGGCCCCACCGGAACGTTGGCACAGTGGGCCGGTTTTTCGGAGTTGGCCGGACCCTACAGCGTCGGCTTTATCGGCTTGATCCTTGCGGCCATACTTATCTTTGCGGGGCTGAGGCCGGACCCGCGGGACGTCGGTCGCGAACTCGCCCTTCTGTATCCGGAATCGGTACCCCGGA
>JAPLJX010000362.1 GCA_026388375.1 Deltaproteobacteria bacterium | reverse complement strand
CCGTCGTTGAAGGCGTCCGCGCCGACGGCTTCAACTTCGCGCTCCTTCTCGGGATGGGTGGCTCCAGCCTTGCGCCGGAGGTGTTCCGGAAGGTGTTCGGTGCGGCCGACGGCTTCCTCGACCTCGCCGTCCTGGACAGCACGGACCCGGGGGCGGTTCTCGCCCGCGCCGAAAGGCTCGACCTGAAGCGGACGCTCTTCATCGTCTCCACGAAATCGGGTGGAACGGTCGAGACCTTCTCCTTCATGAGGTATTTTTACAACCTCGTTGCGGAGACGCTCGGGGCGGAGGAGGCGGGAAGGCACTTTCTCGCGATCACCGATCCCGGGAGCGCCCTGGCGGATATCGCCCGCTCGCACCATTTTCGCCAAGCCTTCCTCAACGACCCGGAAATCGGCGGGCGCTATTCGGCTCTCTCCTGCTTCGGCCTCGTCCCGGCGGCGCTGCTCGGGATGGATGTCGGACTTCTGCTGGAACGGGCCGCTACGGCAGCAGAATGTGAATTTGACAGCAACAAACAGGAGATGAACGGGGTGCTCCTCGGAGCGCTCCTTGGGGAGGTCGCGGCGCAGGGCCGCGACAAACTTACCTTTCTCTTCTCGCCGCGGCTGGCCGCTTTCGGTGACTGGGTGGAGCAGCTCCTTGCGGAGAGTCTGGGCAAGGAGGGGGAGGGGATCCTGCCGGTCGTCGGCGAGGTGTTCGGGCCGCCCTCGGTTTACGGTCCGGACCGGATCTTCTGTTCGGTTCGCCTTGCGGGGGACGATGTGGGAGAGGCGCAACTGAAGGCGCTTGCGGAGGCCGGCCACTCCGTCATCGATCTCAAGCTTGCCGATCCCTATGACCTGGGCGGCCAGTGTTTCTTCTGGGAGATGGCCACGGCGGTCGCCGGCTGGCGGCTGGCGATCAACCCATTCGATCAGCCGGACGTGGAGGCGGCGAAAATTCTCGCCCGGAAGATGTTGAAGGGGCCGGGTCTGTCCGTTTACGGCGATCTGGATGCCCGGAAGCCGGACGAGATCCTGGCGGCGTTTCTCGGGCAGGCGAAACCGGGCGCGTACGCCGCGCTCCAGGCCTATCTGATGCCCTCCCCGGGAATGGACGAGGCTCTGCAGCGCCTGCGGATGCGGATCCGGGACCGTTTCCATCTCGTGACGACCGTTGGCTACGGGCCCCGCTTCCTCCACTCGACCGGGCAGCTCCACAAGGGGGACGCTGGGCGCGGCCTGTTCATCCAGTTCACGGCGGACGATCCCCGGGATGCGCCGATCCCCGATGAAATGGGGCGGCCGGAATCCGCGCTCACGTTCGGCGTCCTGAAACAGGCCCAGGTCTTCGGCGACCGGCAGGCCCTGATCAACGCGGGTCGCCGCGTGATTCAGATCCACCTCCACAGGGATCCGGCGGACGGCATATCCCGCTTGACGGCGGCACTGTAACTCCCCGCTGGAAGACCGTTCAACCCGAGGGGGATACCTTCCTTTTTCCCGAGGAGTGGAACAATAGAAGAGGAGAAATGCGATGACCCCGGGTGTCCTGAACCGTCTGCAGCATGAGAAGAGTCCCTACCTCCTCCAGCATGCCGCAAACCCGGTGGACTGGTATCCCTGGGGGGAGGAGGCCTTTTCCCGGGCGAAAACGGAAGACAAACCGGTATTCCTGTCGGTCGGCTATTCCACCTGCCACTGGTGCCATGTCATGGCCCATGAATCCTTTGAGGATGACGATGCGGCCTCCCTCCTCAACGAGGCGTTCGTCTGCGTCAAAGTGGATCGTGAGGAGAGGCCGGACATTGACGGGATCTACATGCGGGTCTGCCAGATGATGACCGGAGGCGGGGGGTGGCCGCTGACCGTGATCATGACACCGGACCGGCGGCCCTTCTTCTCGGCCACCTACATTCCGAAGGAGAGCCGGTGGGGCCGAACGGGTCTTCTGGAGTTGATCCCGAAGCTCGACACGCTCTGGCGGACGGAACGCGGACGGATCGAAGAGGCGGCGGCCCGGACGGTATCGCTGCTGCAGCCAACCGGTTCGGAGCAGGGGGAGACGCCTGGTGCTGAGACCCTCGCCGATGCCTTCGCGGAGTTTCGGAGGCAGTTCGATGAGGAGTTTGGCGGGTTCGGCGCCGCCCCGAAGTTTCCGATGCCCCATCAACTGCTCTTCCTGCTTCGTCATGGGGAACGGACCGGCGAGGCGGAGGCGATCCGGATCGCGGAAAAAACCCTCCGGGCGATGCGCCGGGGCGGGATCTTCGATCAACTCGGCTACGGTTTCCACCGCTATAGCACGGACCGCCTGTGGCTCGTTCCCCACTTCGAGAAGATGCTCTACGACCAGGCCCTCTGCGTTCTGGCCTGCACGGAGGCCTTCCATGTGGGCGGCGACAGGGAGCACGCCCGAACCGCGCGGGAGGTCCTGGAGTACGTCCTGCGCGACCTGCGCGCGCCGGAAGGGGGCTTTTACGCCGCCGAGGACGCCGACAGTGAGGGGGAGGAGGGGCGTTTCTACCTCTGGGAAATGGAGGAGATTCGCCGCCTCCTCGGTCCCGAAGACGCCCGCTTTGCGGCAGAGGTTTTCGGGATCGAGGAAGAGGGAAATTTTATTGACCCCATGACGGGGAGCCGGACGGGCCTGAACATCCTCCACCTTGCCCACTCGGAGGCGGCTATCGCCGAAAGGCATGGGATTTCCGGAGAGGTAAATGCCCGGCGCCTGGAGGAGGGGCGTCTTAAGCTCCTGGCCGCCCGCGCCGGAAGGATCCGCCCCCGGCGGGACGATAAAATCCTGGCGGACTGGAACGGCCTGATGGTTGCGGCGCTGGCCCGGGCGGCCATCGTTCTGGACGAGCCACTGTATTTCGATGCGGCCCGTGCGGCCGCCGACTTCGTCCGGACACGGATGCAAATCCCGGACGGACGGCTCCTCCACCGCTGGTGCGGCGGTGAGTCGGCCATGACGGGGAATCTCGACGATTACGCCTTTGCGATCTGGGGGCTGATCGAGTTGTATGAGGCGGGTTTTGCCGCCGCCGACCTACGGTTGGCGCTTGAGCTGCAGCGGGTTTTGACGGACCGTTTCCAGGATCCGGAGGGTGGCTTCTTCT
>JAPLJX010000209.1 GCA_026388375.1 Deltaproteobacteria bacterium | reverse complement strand
TGTAAGGGAGGCCGAAGTACCAGATGAAAAGCTGCACGACGAGCGGGATCCCCCGAAAGATGGCCACGAAGGCATTCGCGGCGGTCATCACGGGGCGGCTCCCGTAGACCCGGAGCACCCCGACCATGATCCCGATGACAATGCCGCAGAGCGCCGAGGGAAGGATGAGCTGGAGGCTCACCCAGAACCCCTTGAGCAGGGCGGGGTAGACCTCGTTCTGGATGTAGAGCCACTCTTCCATCGTCAGCGTTCCCCGTAGAGCTCCGTGATCTTGGAGCAGAATTCCCGCGTCCGGGCGTTTTCCGCATGGTTGAAGATCTTGTCGGGCGTCCCCCGCTCGAGGATTCGGCCGTCCTCCATGAAGACAATCTCGCTGGCGAGCGAACTCGCGAAGCCGATCTGGTGCGTTGCCATGATCATCGTCATGCCGTTATTCCCGAGATCGCGGATGACCGCGTGGACCTCGCCGATCAGTTCGGGGTCGAGGGCCGATGTGGGCTCGTCGAGCAGCATCACCTTCGGGTCCATCGCCAGCGCCCGGGCGATCGAGACCCGCTGTTTCTGGCCGCCGGAGAGCTGGGCGGGGTATTTCTGCATGTGGTCCCCGAGGCCGACGCGCTCCAGCTCCATCACGGCGCGCTCCCCGGCCTCCGCCTTTGCCATCCCCTTCACCCTGACCATGCCGATCCGGACGTTCTCCAGCGCGTTCAGGTGGTCAAAGAGGTTGAAATCCTGAAAGATCATCCCGACCTTCTGGCGGTAGGCGTAGAGGTCGCGCTTGTGTGCATAATGAACCTCCTGTTCATCCAGCCAGATCCGCCCCTCGTCGGGCTTGACGAGGAAATTGATGCACTGCAAAAGCGTGCTCTTCCCCGCGCCGGACGGACCGATGAGGATCTTGAGGTCCCTGTTCACCTCGGGCGACGCCCCCTTAAGGACGTCCTTCTTCCCGTAGCGCTTCGACACGTTTTCGATCCGTAAAATCGGTGCGGCCATAATATGCCTACAATCCATGCGTCGAATATCCCGGAATCCGGACCTTCTCTTCCAGCATCCGGAGGCCCTTCGTCCCCACCCAGGTGAGGAGGAGGAAGATCACCCCCGCGGCGAAGTAGAGGGGGAGCTGCTGGTAGGTCCGGGTCGCCACGAAGTGCGCCCGCGCCATGATCTCGGCCACGCCCAGGGCGTAGGTCACCGCCGAATCCTTCAGCAGGATGGAGTACTCGTTCGACCAGCCGGGAACGGAGAGCCGGAGCGCCTGGGGGAGGATGATGACGGAGATCGCCTTGAGATCGCTCATCCCGAGTGCCCGGGCCGCCTTGAGCTGACCCTCCGGGAGCGACAGAATCGCCCCGCGGAAGATCTGGGACTGGTAGGCGGAGCTGATCAGACCGAGGACAATGATCGCGACCGTGAAGGCCGAGAGGTTGATATCGAAGGCCGTGCAGAGACCGAAGTAGAACAAAAACAGGAAAACGAGCAGCGGGATGCCCCGGAAGAACCAGACATAGACGGCGATGAAGCGCCGGAGCACCGGGTGTCCGTAGACCTGCCCCACGGCGAGGGGTGCTCCGAGGGCGAATCCCAAACCCATCGCCCCCACCACAACAACCAGGGTCACCATCGACCCCTGGAGGAGGTACGGAAGGGCATCCATAATGGCGATCAGACTTTCCGGCATCCGTTCACATGGCCCCAAAAAATGTGTGGAATATGGGGACACGATGCCGCATCGTGTCCCCATATTCCACCGTCATCCATCGAGAAGAAGGAAGCCCCGCCCACAGGGCCGGGCGTCCCGGCAAGGAAGAGTTCTGTTTTTCAATGCCCGGTCGTTCGGCATATCATCATTTATCTATGTACTTCGTCTTCAACTCGGCCCAGTATGGCGATTTCATGAGCTTTTTGAGGCCTTCGTTGACCTTCTTTAGGAACTCCGCGTCTTCCTTGCGGATCGCGTAGCCGAATTGTTCATCCGCCATCCCGAAACCGCCCAGGATTTGAACGGGCTTCTTCTTCGCGGCGTCGAGCGCCGGGGCGTCGTCCATCGCAGCGGCCACGATCCGGCCGTTGATCACGTCCTCGATCGCGAGGGGGGCGGAGTCATACTGAACCAGTTCGAACTTCTTTCCCCCTTTTTTGATCAGGTTCTCAGCGATCCACTTTGCCTCAGTCGTGCCCCGCTGGACGCCGATTTTGTTCCCGTCGGCCATGGCCTGCTCCGCGGTAATCTTCGCATCCTTCTTGCCGACCAGGACCTGTTTGATTTTCCAGTACGGAGTCGTGAAGTTGACCTCCTTTTTGCGTTCGTCGGTGATGCTCATCCCCGAGGCCACGATGTCGATCTTCTTGGCCTTAAGGCTGGGGATGATCCCGTCCCAGTCCATCGGCTGGTGTTTCACCTTGAATTTCATCTCTTTGGCGATCCAGTCCAGGGCCTTCACGTCAAAGCCGTCCGGAGCGCCGGATTTGTCCACAAAGGCGAAAGGCGGAAAATTCGCGTCGATCCCGTTGATGTAGACCTTCTCCGCGGTGATGGCAAACGTTGCGGACATGACAAGCAGCGCCGACAACGACAAAACCAAACCCCAAAGCCTTTTCCCCCTCATAAATTCCGATCTCCTTTCTTTCCGTTGTGTTGTTATCCATTCCATCCGCAATAGATCGATTTCCGAAGACAATCGCCGTTACGACACAGGAAGCGATCTCTAATCTACAAACGACGCGGCAGCATAAACAAATTCGCGGGGAGTGTCAAGTTGAACGCCGGAATGTCATGAAATCAATGTCCCCGAAGAGGCGGTGGAATGGGTGCGAGGCGCTCAATCGTCGGGGTTGCTATTTTGCGGCGACATGTTTATGATACCGCCATGGAAACAGGAGCTGCATCCAGATTTTCCCGGACGCTGCTGCTCGCGGCGGCGTTCCTTTTTTTCGCGGCATCTGCACTGGCGGCCGGCGAGACCTTTCCGAAACCCGCCGGAGCGGTCAACGACTTTGCCGGGGTGATTTCCGCCCAATACGCCGGTCCGATGGAAAACCTCGCCCGGGAGGTTCTGGAAAAAACCGGAACCGCCATCGTCGTGGCCACGGTGAAAACGATCGGCGATAACGATCTGAACGATTACGCAAACCGCCTCTACCAGGCGTGGGGAATCGGGAAGAAGGGTGAAGACAAGGGGATACTGATCTTTCTCGCGGTAAAAGAGCGGCGGGTCCGGATCGAAACGGGTTACGGCGTGGAGGGGATTCTCCCCGACGGCCTTGCTGGCGAGATCCTTGATCGCCATGCGATTCCCCGGTTGAAAAAGGGCGACTACGGACAGGGACTGGCAGAGGCAATGGCCGCGGTCTCCGCCGTCGTGGCAAAGGCAGCCGGGGTGACCCTCACGGGTGCGCAACCGCCTCAGCGGAGGCAAACCAGAGCTGAAAGGGGGCTGGGAATCGGC
>JAPLJX010000434.1 GCA_026388375.1 Deltaproteobacteria bacterium | reverse complement strand
GTATAAGGAGTCGGCTATATTGCCTATTTGGATGATCAATAATTTTCGATTTCTAATTTCATATTTGTGAACTTGGAAGCCCCTTCCAAGTCTGGGAATCAGGAAGAACTTTTCTTTTTCGCCAAATCCCGGCCGGTCCCGATGCTGATTTAACGCTTCCATCCTGTGTTGGAAGATGACCTCCAGCTTTTTCAGTTCCAGATGAGGGGCTACCCACGCGTCAGGGTACATGTTGTCCTTGGCACATCTTCTGTCTTTTTGTGGCGACAGTATTTCGGATCACCGGCTTTCAATCCGGTCGGCAAAATGTTCGCTTCTGCACTACTGCCCGGTGCGTTCAGGCCGCGCCCCAACCTCATATTTACTGGATGACGGATTTCTGAATAAAACTACCGGGATAAGTTTCTCCAATCTGATGATCCTTGAGATACTGGAGGGCGGCGGCACGGTTTTCAAATTGTCCGAGCAGAACCCGATACCACTGGCCCTTGCCTTGGATAGAAACCGCTTCCACCCGAACCGCAAACTTCTTAGCCTGTATTTCTTTTGCCAAGGCCTCTGCCTTGTTTCTTGCCGGATAGGCGCTGACCTGGATGCTGTAGGGTCTTCTGGTCTTTGTTTTAACGCTGATTCGATCCGGGGGCGTGATCTTCTGCTTTGCCAGGGGTGGTAAGGATGGTTTTGGTTCATTCCGGATCCCAGCCCCGGTTGGTTGAACGGGCAATGGGGGCGACGCTATACCGGGGGGGACATTGTGCGGCGTCTCAACGCGAAGGGGTGGTTCAAGCCACTGCCGACCATCAAAATATTGTGTATGGGTCGTCAATCTGTTGATGCGGAGCGGATAATCCTTGCCTCCCAGCCGGATGGCCTCGTAGTGATAAAAGGTTGGCCACAAGAAAACCAGGAGCAGAATGATCGCGATGAGGGCACTTGGGGCGAACAGCCACGGGCGATGTTTAAATGGCGATCTGGGAAGCACGTTGACGTTCGCCTGGACAGACGCCGTTTCTTCCTGATCGGGGTTTACGGGGACGGATAGGAGCGCCGTTGATAAGGGCTGATGGGTTGAATCTTCCAGATCGACTGTCTCACGGGCCGCGTGCAGAAGCAAAAGCTTCTCATAGGCATTCTTGATTTCCTTCAGCTTTTCCTTTGAAGTCTTTTCCCAGGATGGAACATGAGGGTAACGTTCAGGATCCCAAGCGCTGGTCATTTTTCCAAAGGCGAGATGGATGTCCGATAAAGAAACGTTGGGATTGATCTGAAGAATTTTGTAATAGAGAGTCGGATCTTCCACAATATCGGATGCAACCTCGGGGGAATCGTGGGAGGCCACCTGTCGGTCTAATGATTTCAGTTCCTTGACCAGTCGGTCGTCTTCCTGCGTAACTTGGTCATCCTGTCGCCGTTTCGGGTCATCTGTCATAAAGGCGCTCCTTGGTTAATGCCACCTCCGCCCGCTTGCGCTCTGAATCCGAGTGTTCCAGTTCCTGGATTTTCTTCTTTAAGACAGATATCTCTTCGATCAGTTCTTGATTTGTCCCGGATAGATCTTTCATCGGCGTCAGTTTTCCCCGTTAACCGCCCGTTATTGAGCTTTGTTAGCCGTATCGCCAGTCTCAGTGAGAGCGGCCTATTTGAAGCTGCAGAATGCTCATTAAATGGTGGACCTTAGAAACCGGTAAGCACGAGGCGTTCCCGCCAGTCACTTATCGCTCGGGCGCATGGGTTTGGAGAGCTTCTGGATCGCCCGCCTCATGAGCTCTTCGGAATAGGCGTGCCATGGGTTCTTCCCGTCTCGCTCCCCGGTCCGCTCCACCACGAAGTGGCAGCACTCGGCGCCTCGGGGAATCAGTTTCTCCACCCAGGCGGTGATCCGTCCCACTTGGTTGATCGCCTTGCGCACCAACTCCTGACCCGCTTCGCCAAAGGTCTCTTCCATGGCCTTGAGCACGTTGAGGCCGGCCGTGGCCTGCATTGTACCCCACACAAAAAGGACAGCCGGGTCGAAGTCGGGGCGCCCCTCCACGGCCTTCCGGAGACTCTCCACCGCCTCGGGGTATGGGGTTCCCAGGCGAACCTCGCCATAACCGGCTTCTTCTCGCTTTCCTCTCGACCAGAGACCTTCCGAGGTGGGGTACTGGGGTCTGGGCATGGGGCTTCTCCTTTCCTTTAGCATTACCCCGGAGGCAGTCATCCCAAGGGTAATCTGGGTGTCGAACGACTCGGATCTGCGAACAGGTGCAGCATCCCGAAGTTAAAGCATGGATTTCAATACATTGTTCAGTACGGATTCCATCTCTTTGCGGATGGTCTCCAATCGCTCCTGTGTAGACGCTTCAAAGCGCAGAACCAGAACAGGCTGGGTGTTGGAGGCCCTTAGAAGACCCCAGCCGTCGCCAAAAGGGACCCGCACGCCGTCGATCGCAATGATCTCATGCGTTTTCCGGTAGTGTTCACGAACGGCCTCCACGACGCCGAACTTGATCCGGTCGGGGCAATCGACGCGGATCTCCGGGGTTGCAAAGGTCCGTGGAACATCGGCGAGAAGATTGCTCAAGGGTTTGCCGGAGTCCGAGAGGATCTCCAGAAGGCGGATCGAGGCGTAAATCGCGTCGTCAAAACCGAAATAGCGGTCCGCGAAGAAGATGTGACCGCTCATCTCTCCGGCCAGGAGGGCCTTTTCCTCTTTCATTTTTCCCTTGATCAGGGAATGGCCCGCCTTCCACATGATGGCCCGTCCGCCGTTCCTGGTGATATCGTCAAAGAGTTTCTGCGAACACTTGACCTCCCCGATGATGGCCGCGCCGGGATTCCGCTTCAGGATGAAGCGGGAGAAGAGCAGGAGCAACTCATCGCCCCAGAGGACTTCTCCGCGGTCTGTGATGACGCCGATCCGGTCGGCGTCTCCATCATAGGCGATGCCAACTTCAGCCCGGTTTTCCAGGACCAGACGGGCCAATTCGCGCAGGTTTTCAGGGATGGTGGGATCCGGAAAGTGGTTGGGGAAACGACCGTCCGGATCGCAATAGATATCGGTTACGTGGCAGCCGTAGCGCTTCAGCAGCGGGAGGGCGAAAAATCCGCCCACGCCGTTGCCGCCGTCAACGACGATTCGATGACCGGGCCGCACTTTTAGATGATCGAAGATATAGTCCTGATAGATTTCGGCGATTTCCTGACGAGAGAATTTCCCCGAACCTTCGATGTAGGCGCCGCTTTCAATGATCTTCCGCAGCTCCTGTATCTGCTCCCCATAGATCGTATCAGGACCGATACAGATCTTGAATCCGTTGAAATCAGGTGGATTGTGGCTTCCTGTGACCATCACGCCGCCGTCCGACCGGAAATGGCGGATCGCGAAATAGAGCATGGGGGTCGCGCAGAGACCGATATCGGTCACATCGACTCCGGCGGACCGGATCCCCCGGCAGATGGCATCCTGGTAGTTCTCCGAACTGAGGCGGCAATCCCGGCCCAGGATCATTGTCCTTACGCCATGACGGATCGCATAGGCGCCGATTGCCCGGCCCAGCAGATAGACAAAATCCGGGGTCAGATCCTTGTCCACAACCCCCCTGACGTCATACTCGCGAAACACATCCGGATTCATGTCCTACCTCCCGGTTTCCGAAAAAGTCTGAAGATCAACGTGGGTGCGTACCAACTGTTCAATCCTCGCGATCTTCTCCGCGTCATTGGCGGTTAACAGGGCTTCCATTCCTTCGATCTGTTTGACGATCTCACAGGTGTCCGCGGATACGACCAGAAGCGGGATCTCCAACGTGGCGGCCTTTGAGATGAGATCGGGCGATGGAAGGATGTTGTTGGTCAGTATCACGGCCGCGGCCTTGCTCTCAAGGGAGGCGCCGATCATATCGCTCCGGTCGCCGCTCGTGATGACCACCTTGCTCTCCTCCTGGAAGAGGGGGTTCTTCAACGCGGCGTCGGCGGACATGGAACCGATAAAAACCTCCTTGACGGTCTGTCCCAGATTTCCCTCTCCACAGATGATTTTGGCGAACAGACGATCGGCCAGATAACCGACAGAAAAGCGCGAGAGTTCCACGCAATAGGGAATTACGCCCAGGAGCTCGATACCGTGCCGTTTGATCAGCGGCAGGCGCGTATCGCGGAAATCGGCACCGTTGGCGACTTTGTTGATGATGATCCCCTTGCAGCGGACCTCTCCGGTATTGACCCGTTTGTTTAGAAAGATGAGGTCATCGAGAATGGCATCGTCGTCCCCGCTTGCGATGACGATCAGTTGGGCGTCCAACTGTCGGGCGAGGGTGAGGGCGTCAAGATGGACCGAGGCGCCGTAGGTGATGTCTTTTCCGCATTCCGCGAAAAAGATCCCTTTGCCGCTCCCGACGGCGGCCTGGAGTTCCAGCAGCTTTTCACGCGTGGTGCTTTCATCCAGCATGAAGTGGAGCTTGGAGTGGAGAAAACCGATGCTCATCTCCTCCGGATTTTCCTCCAGGTTGAAGATGCTCGTAATCAGCGCGGCATCGTAATCCCAGAGTCTCTTCTTGCGGTACAGGAGTCGTTCGCCCAGCGGCTTGATATAACCGATCTTGCGGTTCAAAGCCTTGGCGAGACCGATAATGATGCTTGTCTTGCCCGCACCCTGCCGGAGGGATGTGACCACAAATTTATCCATTAATCTCACTTTTCCCTGTCTTTTTCAGATGCCGACATCACCCTTCGACAGGCTCAGGGTGAACAGTGTAACCTATTGATATTCAGATCGTGCTGAGCTTGTCGAAGCATGCTGGAAACGGGTTTTTATGTCCGAAATGCCATTTTATAGTCGTAAACACCGGCATCACGCTTCTTTTTGATGTCGAAGCCCCCTTTTTCGAATACATGGAGCATGGGTTTGTTGTCGGTGAGGACTTCGGCGGTGAAACCCAGAAGCCCTTCCCGTTTGGCAAGATAGGTCAGGTAAGAGAGCATTTCCTGACCGATCCCGCGGTTGTGGTGATCGTCCCGGACGGCAAAGGCGACCTCCGCCGTATGGGATTCCTCATCGATCCCGTATTGTCCGACACCGACGATCAGTTCGTTTTCCGCGGGTCCGATAACCGCCATGATCATCACCTCCCGGGTATAGTCGATGATCACAAAGTCCTGGAGCCGTTCGTGAGGTATGTCCCTGCGTTTGGAAAGAAAACGGCGGTTCAGACTCTGTTCCGACAGGGAATAGAAGAAATCCTTCAGAAGCGGCTCGTCGCTGATTTTAACGGGGCGGAGAAAGAGATGGAGACCGGTTTTGGTTGTCCGATGGGTCTCGAGGTCTTCCGGATACTCCCCCCGTTTTCCGGGAATAAAGGCCTGATCCGGGTAGATGATCCCCCGTTTTTTCGCCTCTTCGATCAGCCAGGAACGGAATGTGGGATGGGCGATCGCGATGAGTGACATGGCCCTCTCGCGTACGTTTTTCCCGTGAAGATAGGCAATTCCGTATTCGGTGACGACATAGCGCACGTCGCCGCGGTTCAGCGTTACCCCTGCCGATTCGCGCAGCGAAGGGACGATCCGGGAAATGGTATTATTTGTGGCTGTGGATTTCATCGCGAGGATGGTTCTGCCGCCCTTCGCCAGCAGCGCACCCCGCATGAAATCGTGGTGTCCGCCGACGCCGCTGTAGAATGTGCCGCCGATCGAATCCGAGGTGGCCTGGCCGGTAAGGTCGATTTCGAGCGCGCTGTTGATGGCGACCATGTTGTTCTGCTGGGCGATATTCAGGGGATTGTTCGTATAATCGATCGTCCGGAACAGAATGGAGGGGTTGTCGTGGAGAAATTTGTAGGTCTCCTTTTTTCCCATCGAGAAGGCGGCAACGGTCTTTCCGGGGTTGAGGGTTTTTTGGGAATTGTCGATGACCCCGGCTTGGATCAGATCCACCAGCCCGTCACTGAGGAGTTCGGCGTGGGGGAGAATGAAAGCAACATCCTTGATGTGGATAAAGCCGTCCCCATGGACGCGCGGCATCTCGGTGTTGACCTGAGCGATGATGATCGATGCCCGGTCCGTCGCCGTTTTGACCATATCGACACTGATCCCGAGACTCATATAGCCGTGCTCATCGGGAAGGCAGGTCTGAACCAGCGCCACATCGATCCGGACGGCGCCGCTTCGGATCAGGGCCGGCACGTCGGAAAGAGAAACGGGCGTGTAGTCGGCAAGGCCCTGATTGACCGGGCCGCGGGTGTTGTTCCCGACGAAAAATGAGTTGTGACGGAAGTTGCGTTTAAATTTTGGGTCGGTATAGGGGGCGATGCCGAAGGAGTAGACATGGATGATTTCGGTGTCGAAAAAGGCCTTGGGATGGGAGTCGACGTAATTGACCATGGCCCGGACAAGGTATTGGGGCTCGCCGCAGCCGGAGGCGACAAAGATGTGATCGCCACGGCGGATATGACTGAAAATGACGGCCTCATCGGCGAATTTATCGGGATAGATTTTTTGCCAGTCGCTCAGGGAACGCATAGGTTTCTCAAAAATCGACCGCAGCGTCCTCGCCGCGAGATTCGGATCAGGGGGACCATCCTGATTACAACGCGACGTATACTAAGCAATGTAACCATTTTCTGTCAAGAGAAGATTGCGTCTTGGGGTTAGCCGGCCTGCGGGACCGATGAGCATAAAACTCGCGGAATATCGTGAATATTATCCGTAAACAGGTTGGCTTTAGGAAGATCGGCGGCCGGTCAGATAGTCGGGTTTAAGGCTTCTCTTGATAACAGGTCCCTCCTTCCATTCCGGAAGACGGTAATCCAGGACGATTCCGAGAAACTGTACGATGATGTTGAAGGTAGCCCCCCAGAGGACCTCTTCCCCGCCGTCAGGGTCATGATGGATGAGGCACGGATATTGAAGTGGTTTCTTCACGTCCGGATTGCCGGCGTCAACTTGATAACAGCCGAAGTTCTCCTTTTGGTAGAAGGACGAAAGGGGGATTTCAACGATCTTTTCGACCTCCCAGTTCGGATGAAGCAACCCGGGGGTTCCCACAAAACCGGCAACTGGAAAGATCGTCCGCCGGAAAAGGACCAGTTTGTACGTGGGGAGGGGGCCCAGAAAAAAGACGCGGGACGGGGGAAGGCGGATCTCTTCCCAGGATTCGCGGAGGGCGTTTGTCAAGAAAAGAGAGATGAGTTTGAAGGCATCCGCATTTTGCGAAACTGCATATTTGCGTGCATTCCCGCGGGAGGATTCGCGAAAGAGAAGGGGAAGGAGAACCCCGGCTGCGCGTCGGTGGTCATCCCTGCCGGAAGTTGCGATCCCCCTGAAGGCTGTTTGAAAATCGCAAGGATGCGTCCCGAGTTTTTCGATGACCCGGGCCAGAAACGCTTCGCGTGTGTTGAGCTCCGCAACGGCAGGTTGCCCGGTCATCCCTCCTCCTCGCGGTCAAGGATTTCACCGATGCTCCTCTCATACCAGCATCCTCGGGGGAAGGGATCCAGGAATCCGCAATGGCCGCCATACTGCTGAATGGAGACATGGAGATACGGGTTCCGCGGCAGATGATGGAACTCCTCCGCGGAAACGACGGGATCGTCCGCGGCGGTGAAGATCGTGACCGGTATGGCGAGCGGGGCGAGAACGTTGCCTGTCAGTGTATAGCGACGAAAATAATTCTGGTAATGGCCGAATTCGGTATACCAGGGCATGATCGCCTTGGTCAGCTCCATGCAGGTTTCATGATGAAGAATTCCGTCAAATCGATAGAGGTCGGGAAAGCAACGCTGTTTCTGCCGGAGGGACCGTTTCCACTTCGCCAGAAAATAGCGGCGGTAAATGGAAGGGCCGGCGTCGATGGCCAGCGTGGATTGATGGGGATCAAGAGCAGGGCTGATACAGAAAACGTTTCTCAGGTTGGGAATTGGGGAAATGGATTGGCGAAGAGCAATCCGGAGCGCAAAGTTTCCGCCAAGAGAAAAGCCGATCAGATAACAGGGGCGATCCGGCAAAAGTCGGGCAACATTTGCGACCGCTTGCGCCGTCTCCTCTGTCATTGCGCCGTGAAAGAGTTCCCGGTTCAAGTGATGGCTTTTTCCGTGATCCCACAGGTTGAGGCGGAAGATATCGTACCCCTGCCGGTAAAAAAAACGTCCCGTGGAGAGGGTATAGGTGGAGTCGGCGCTTCCTTCCCACCCGTGAATCAGGATGATCAGACCCCGCGGTGTCCGCCCGGTTTGTCTCGAGTGATAACCCAAGAGGCGGCCGTGGTTCCCGGCATCCACAATCGTCTCTTGTGCGACGTCGACCATCTCGTTTTTTCCGGCAACCCTGAGTCGCAGGCTGCCGAAAATGGTCTGGATGTGGGCGCTTCTGGCCCATGCGGCGGGAGAAAAAGGTTCAGCCATTTTTTGTTTCCTTGACGGACGTGCAAAGGCCCGGTCAGGGACCGGGCCTTTGTAGATACTGGTGGCGGTGCAGGGAATCGAACCCCGGACACTACGGATATGAGCCGTATGCTCTAACCGGCTGAGCTACACCGCCTGATCATCCAGGGCGCCTCTTGATCAGTGCGAACATGCATTTCCGTCCGCGGGAACCCGTTTTTTATCAAGGCGCGAACCACTATAACAGTTTTCGTGAATTGTCAATCCCTTCTATTCGCGTTTCAGAGAGTAGGTGACGATCACACTTCGGTCCCTGATGGACCCGCCAACGGAGAGAACCAGGGCGAGAACGATCTCGTTTTCCCCGTCATTGTCGATATCCTTGAACTGGTAATCCGCAACATAGCCGCTTATCTTCTTTGTCCGCCAGTTCTCCACTATCCCCGTGCCTTCCCATTCCAGATTGTAAACCTCCGCGGCGGTGAAGAGTTTAACGCGCTGCAGCAAGCGGCCGGCGGAAGAGAGGTTTTTCACAACAATGATCTCCCGTTTGCCGTCCTTGTTCGTATCATACGTCAGGATCCTCAGGTTGATGTAGTGGATAATATCACCATCTTCGGACTGGTCATGGATGCCGCTGTGAGTCATCGGTTCGATATAGGTATTGCTCCCGCCGAACTGCTCATCGCTTTTCCAGAGGAATTCACTGCTGCGGCCGAAGATGGCGACTTTGGAAAGGGGTTTGTCCGTCTGTTCAAAGATGCAGAGATAATCGTCGCTGTCGAGGGCAATGATCTTTTCGGCGCCGCTTGAACCCAATTTGTCCAGGGTCAGACCGTAGACGGAGAGGCCCTGCGGAATCCTCATCTTCGGACCTTCCACATATTTGCCGTTCTTCCAGACAATTTCATGAATCGGGGTATCGAAGGGCATGTCGATGCCCCGTCTCTGACCGAGCAGAAGGGGTATCCCCGAGCCGTTGTCGATGGCCCGCATGAACCAGGGGAGATCGGAGGCAATGGTCTGGAATTTTCCGTTCTGGAATTCCAGTATAAAAGAATTGACCTGCTGGCCGGTATAGCTGGAGACGATGATCTCCTTGATGCCGTTCCCGTTGATATCGGCGACATCAAGGCTTACATAATAGTTATAAGACTTTCCGGGAATCTGCTGAATCAGCTTGAATTCATTTCCTTTTTTCTTGTAGATTAACACATTGTGCGGATCGATTATGACGGTCTCGTTGAGGCCGTCCCCGTTGACATCCCCAATGTCCATTCCCCGGAACTCATTGGAAAATTGCTGGCTCTTCCAGAAGGTCTTCCGGTCAAGCGGCTGGGCGGCGTTGATGAAGTCCGGATTGATGGATGAGGTGAAGGTGCCTTTGCGGCCGCCCCCCATTCCGGAGATGATCTCCGCTTCCCGTGCCGCCTGGGGAGAAGGCGGTCGGGAAACGATCACTTCCTGTGCGGCCGGCAGGGCCGTAATGGTCTGGGGCGTAGAGCCGAGGATGTGGGCGGTGATCCGCTGGGCAAAATCGTTGATTTTCGGGATCACCTCATCCATGGTAGGACATTGGGCGGTGATATTCAAGGCCAACTTGTTGGCGGCGATATCGAGCATTTTGCCATCAATGCTCAGGCTGCTGCCGATCTTCGTGATGCTGCCCCAGACTACAAAATCCGCGTTCACTTTTTTTCCCACGGCATAGACATCGGTCGGCGTAAATTCCTTCCCCGCGGTTTCATTCAGGACATTGAAGAGCGAATCTCTGGCGATGACCTCCAGTTTCTCGCTGACGGAAATCCGTGATGCAATCATATCTCCAATGCCCTGCCGCACGTAATCGATATTTTCCGCACTGTGAACGGAAAAAGGTAGAACGGCAACGGTGTATTTATCCTTGGCCCAGAGGGGCTGAAGCGAAACGAGCAGAAACAAGATGCCCACGACCCATTTGCAAAAATTTTTCATTTTTTCTCCTCATCTCCCGGTCAGAACTCCATCAACAACCATTGATGGTGACTCTCTAACATGTCGCAGAACAGAATTCAACCTGGATCTTTGAAAGCGCTCTGGAAGAAAGGCGGTTTACGACGCCGCTTCGGAAAGGGTTCCGCATCCATCATGATCGGACGTGACTTGGGAGAAACGCAAGCGCCGAAGGGATCTTGTTATTGATCAAGCTTTGCCGGTTACGGGGCATGAAAGGGATTCTCCCGCATCTTCAAAGGGAATCGTCAGGTTGTAAATCCCGCATTCCAGGACTGCACGGATCGGGAAGGAGGCCTTCTCAAAGACCTTCAGCATGGCCTTGTTGTCGGCGAGCACGTCCGCCGTGAACCCCTCGATCCGCTGCTCACGGGCCACCCGGATCAGCATGGTCAAGAGAAAAGAGGCAATGCCAACCCTTTGATAATTTTCATCAACGACAAAGGCCACATCCGCCCAGGGGCGGTCGTGATGGCGGACATAGCGCCCTTCGGCGATAAGCCTCTCCCTCCCCGATTCCGAGACCGTGCCTACGATCGACAGGGTACGCTGATAATCGACGTTCACGTACTCCTGCATCTTGCAGTGGGGCATCGACTTGATTGGACTGAAATAACGATAATAAACGGCGTTGTCGGAAAAACGGTAAAAGAGTTTCCGCATCTCCTCTTCATCGGAGGGTTTGATCGCCCGAAAATGGACGGTTAGTCCCTCTTTGAAGGTATGGGCGCCGGAGAGTTTTTGGGGGTAGAGCGACCCGGAATCCGACAGATAAATCTGGTCCGCGTAGAGGATGTTGGCCTTTTTAGCCTGAAGGATCAATTCGGCCCGGTCCCCCGGATGGGCGATGTCGATTAATGCCTGGGCGCGTTCACGGACGGTCCGGCCAATCATGGAGGCGATTCCGTATTCGGTGATGATGAGGTCCAGCGATTCCCGGTTGTTGAACTGATTCGGGAAATCTTCCACAGAAAGTAGAATGTTGGATCCGCCTTCCCGATTGCGGCTGGGAAGTGCAAAAATCGCTCGTCCTCCGCGGGAATGTGACGCGCCGGCAAAAAACTCCTCAGCATGTCCCGGTCCGGGGGTGACGTTGCCCTTGCCGATGTGCAGTGCTATTCCACCCGTCAGATCGACCTTCCGTGCGGGCAGAATGGCGATCATCTTTTCGTTGAGGCTGATCCTCTGATGATCGGAGACCACATCGATCCCCTGAAACTCGACCAGTGGATTGCGATGAAGCCATTGCATCAGTTCGGGAGTTCCCAGTGCGTAGGCGGTAAGGGATTTGTTTCTGAAATTGTCCTTCTTCCTGTTGGTTACCGCCCCGCATTTGATCAGATCCATGAGGGCATCGGTAAAGAAATAGGTATGGACGCCCAGATGGCGCTTGCGGGCCAAGTGGCGGCCCAGCGCTTCGAAAAGGGCGCCGGAGTAGAAGGAGAGGCAACTGCCGTCGTCGACCATGGAGGCGATGTTGGCGGCCACCTTGTCGATCACATCGTCGACTGGCCAACGCGGAAAGTAGATCGGCGGTTCCGTCGCTCGGACAAGGTAGTTGAAATCGTCCACATGAACAAAGGTATTGCCCATCGTCCGGGGGACGCTGCTGTTGATTTCGCCTACAACAATGGAGGCCCTTTCCATCGCGTACTTGGCGACATCCACCGATACGCCGAGACTGGCATAACCTGCCTTGTCCGGAGGGGTGATCTGGACAAAGGCGACGTCCACACGGATCGCCCCTGACTCCACCAGTCTTGGGATCTGGGATAAACGACAGGGGATCATATCCACGGAACCAGATCTGATCGCCTCACTGGCCAGCCAGCCGGAGAAGAAGGTTTTCAGACGGTATTTGTGCTCATGGGAGGTCTTGCTGAAGGAGATGGCGTCCCCGAGGCTGAAGATCTGGACCAGTTCGAGATCGGTCAGGTTGCTCATCTCCGATGTCATGAGGTGTTTCACGAGCGTCCGGGGCTCGGACACGCCGGTTCCAAGGAAGATGCTCATCCCCGGTTCGATCCGCGAGAGGAATACATCGGGGGAAACGACCCGCTTTTCCCATCCGGAATCCACATCGTCATACATATTTCCACCATACCGAAGGGCTACTATTGAGCCTCTGATTAGAGGAAGAGGACAAATTTGTCAATCTTTTTTCGATCTTACTCCCGGAAGAGGCGAGGGCATTTGCCGTAGACGCAATCCTTGGTAGGCGGTGTTGTTACCGCGCAAATCCCTTGACTCCGATGCCGACTCATAATAAATAACCGACGATTCAGGATGTTTATTAGTTGCTTTTTGGTGCGTCGGTTACGAATGGGAGTCCGGCTCGGCCGGTTAACGTAAATCGAAACAGGAGGAGAAGGTTGATACAGCGATATTCGCGAGCGAAGATGGAGGCGATTTGGAGTCCGGAGAACCGGTACCGGAGGTGGCTGGATATCGAGATCCTGGCCTGTGAGGCCATGGCGGCGCGGGGGGAAATCCCGGAGGCCTCGATGAGGAATATCCGTGAACGGGCCAGCTTCGACGTGGACCGAATCGATGAGATCGAGAAGACGACGAAACACGATGTTATCGCCTTTCTCACCTCCGTGACGGAGAAGGTCGGGGAGGACGGCCGTTTCATTCACCGGGGACTGACCTCCTCCGATATCCTGGATACCTCCCTGGGGCTTCTCCTCCGGGAGGCGGCCGATATCCTGATCGAGGACCTGGATCTTCTGCTGGCCGCAATCAAGAAAAAGGCCTTCACCCACAAGAATACGCTCATGATCGGAAGGTCGCACGGAATCCATGCGGAACCGATCACGTTTGGACTCAAGATGGCGGTCTGGTATGGTGAAATGGAACGCAACCGGGAGAGAATGGTCCGGGCCAAGGAGACGATCAGCACGGGAAAACTCTCCGGCGTCGTGGGGACCTTCTCCTTCATCGATCCCGCGATCGAGGAATACGTCTGTGCAAAGCTGGGGCTGAAGCCCGCGCCCGCATCCTCCCAGATCATCCAGCGGGACCGCCACGCCGAATACTTTGCGACGCTGGCCATCATCGCTTCCTCGATTGACAAGTTTTCCCAGGAGATCCGACTGCTTCAGAGGACCGAAGTCCGCGAGGCGGAGGAGTATTTCTCGCCGGGGCAGAAGGGATCCTCCGCGATGCCGCACAAGCGGAATCCCGTCCTTTCGGAGAACCTCTCCGGTCTCTCCCGTCTGATGCGTTCCTATGCCGTTGCCGCCCTCGAAGATGTCGCCCTCTGGCACGAACGGGACATCAGCCACTCCTCCGTCGAGAGGGTCATCGCGCCCGATGCGACGATTCTCCTCGATTTCATGCTTGGCCGCTTCACCGGTCTGATCGATCAGCTCGTTGTCTATCCCGAGAGGATGCTTGCCAATCTCCAGATGACGAAGGGTGTCGTCTTTTCGCAGATGGTTCTGCTGAAACTGATCGAAAAGGGAATCTCCAGGGAAGGGGCGTACGCGATCGTCCAGAGAAACGCGATGAGATCCTGGCAGGAGGGACTTGAATTCAGGGAGCTGCTGCTGCAGGACGACGAGGTGATGTCGCGACTGAACAGGGATGATCTTGAGGGGGTATTTCAGGTCGGAAATTTCCTCAAACAGATCGACTTTATCTTCAACCGGGTTTTTGGAGAGAAGCGATGAAACGAGGGGTGAATCTCGTTATCGGTGCGTTTTGTCTGATCGGTGTCGCTGCATGCAGCCGTCTGATTGGAGAACCATGAGAGAAAGCGAATCGAAAATGCCGATGGCTGATATTATTCATATTCCCGGCAATTCAGCCGAATCCCTCCGCGGTCTGCTGAAGGACCTCTCGCCCCCCTTTGCCGTCGGGGAGAGCGTCGGGATCAAGATCCACTGGGGGGAACGGGGCAATGAGAGTTTTCTGCACCCCCGGTACACGCGCGAGATCGTTCGTTGGCTCACGGAATTGGGCGTCCGGCCTTTCATTTTTGATACCACCGTCCTCTATTCGGGGGGAAGGCGCAGCGGAGAAGAGAGCCTGAAGACCGCCGCGGAGCACGGCTTCACGGAGGCCTATCTCGGCTGTCCCGTCCGGATCGGCGACGGGATGGACGGGCGGGATGTCGTTGAAATCCCGGGCGGCGCTCGCCATTTTCCTTCGGTCCAGACGGCGTCGATTCTCCGGAAGGCGGACGCTTTCGTTATCTTTTCCCACTTCAAGGGGCACATGGAGTCTTCATTCGGCGGGGCCATCAAGAACATTTCGATGGGGATGGCATCCCGCGCCCAGAAGCAGCGGATGCATGCGGACGCCCATCCCGTTTTGAGCCGGAAGCGCTGCATCCGGTGCGGGCTGTGCGTTGAGGTATGTCCCGCCGGCGCCGCTGCACTGCCGCCGGATGCGGATCCGGTTTATGACCTGAATGCATGCATCGGCTGCGCGCAGTGCATTGCCCTCTGCCCGGAGTCGGCCCTCAAGATTTTCTGGGATACGGACATCACGGTCTTCCAGGAGAAACTGGTGGAGACGGCGGCGGCGATCTGGAGGGTCATCGGTCCGAAAACGGTCATCGTCAACGCGCTGATCCGGATCGTAACCGAGTGCGACTGCCTGCCCGGGAACCATCCGGTCATTGCAGCGGATTCCGGATTCATCGCGGGCAGCCACCCGGTCACCGTCGATGAGGCGTCCA